>CAZQOC010000078.1:0-7073 GCA_964594745.1 uncultured Sulfurovum sp. | reverse complement strand
TGATATTGTTGATATGAAAATGATATTAATTTTGCTATAATCATACAAAAATATGCAGAGTATAGGGAGTTAGATGATTATTGATACGCACTGTCACTTGGATGATGAACGTTATAATGATGACTTAGATACAGTACTTGAAAATGCAAAGCAACGCGGTGTTGATAAGTTTATTATACCAGGTGCTGACCCTAAAACAATAGAGCGTGCAGTAGAGATAGCAGAGACTTATGAAAATGTTTATTTTGCGGTGGGTGTACATCCTTATGATGTTAAAGAGTACAACAAAAAAGAGTTGGAGACGTTTGTAACACATCCTAAATGTGTGGCAATTGGTGAATGTGGTTTAGATTATTTTCGTTTACCAGAGGATGAAGTTGCTATAGCAAAAGAAAAAGCCTTACAAAAAGAAGTTTTTATTGACCAAATAATTTGGGCTAAAGAGCTGAAAAAACCACTTATCGTGCATGTACGTGAATCTAGTGCAGACTGTTTAGCACTTTTAGAAGAGTATGCAGGAGAAAAGGGTGGGGTATTACATTGTTATAATGCAGATGAGTCACTTTTGAAGTTGTCTAAGAAAAATTTTTATTATGGTATCGGAGGGGTACTTACTTTTAAGAATGCAAAAAAACTTGTTAATGTTTATCCTAAGATACCTAAAGATAAATTACTCATTGAAACAGATGCCCCCTATCTTACACCACATCCGCACAGGGGTGAAAGAAACGAACCAGGTTATACTGTACTGGTTGCAGAAAAAATGGCCGAAGTTTCCCATATGAGTAGTGCTGATATTGCTAAAATAAGTACCCAAAATGCACATAGGCTTTTTACTTTTTAAGTAGAAAAACAGATGAACTATACACTATTAAAATACTTTTTTATTTTGATTTATTTTGCATCCTATAGCCATGCGTATGATATATCTAAAACATATCCTTCTTACCGTTATGTATTGAATGAATTTGATATCGATAAGAGTTATATTTACAATGATGAATTTGTTTATTTTGCATTAAACAATGAGAAAAACTTAAAACGTTTTTATAAGCGCTCTTTGCAAAGAGGGAAAAAATTACTGCCCATGATGAAGGGATTGTTGATGCACAAAGGAGTTAGCGACGTATTTATTTACTTGTCTATGATTGAATCTGGCTTTTCATCTTCTGCAGTTTCGCCTAAAAAAGCGGTAGGCTTATGGCAATTTATGCCAAGCACTGCAAAAAATTATCATCTAACAGTATGTGACACATATGATGAACGCTGTGATACGGCATCTGCGACTTTGGCTGCTGTTGCTTATCTCAATAAACTTCATAAGCAGTTTGGTAAATGGTATCTGGCAGCTTTGGCTTACAACTGTGGAGAAGGCTGTGTGGAACGTGCCATACAAAAAGCTGGAACAGATGAACTCAGTATTCTTACAGACAATACATTAAAATATTTACCAGAAGAAACACGCACATATATGAAAAAGATTTTACTTGTTGCTATGATGGGTGAAAATAGTACATTGGACTTTGCAACGATATCTTCAAAACCATTGAAGCATGATGTGGTAGAAGTAGAAGTAAAAGGTGGAACAAACTTAAAGAAATTGGCACATTTGCTAAAAATGAAATATACAGTATTACATAGACTCAATCCTAAAATATCAGATGCATTTGTACCAAATACTCAAAAAACACATAAAATTACTATTCCCATAGAAAAGATTTTTGCTTTTTATTTGCGTTACGATCTTATTAGTGAAACAAGAAAACCTGAGTCTCATTTTATCTCACATTATGTGAAACTAGGTGAAACATTGCAGAGTATTGCCAAGATGTATCATACTCAAAGTATAGATATAATGGTGGAAAATCATTTAGATGATATTTTTTTAAGTGTAGATCAATTATTGGTTATCCCTGTAAGTCAAAAAATATTTGAAAAAGTATCTATAGGTACATCTAAATAAACTTTATGATAAAATAAAGGTAGATTACACTCAATGGGGTAGTGTTATATCACTTAAAACAGGGAAATAAACATGCTAAAAAAATATTTAAAACTTATTATTATTCTACTACCACTCGCCATACTTTTATCACTTGGTAGTTATTTTGCATACGATAGTTGGGTAAAGTATCAAAATGAAAAAAGCCTCAAATCACAATTAGACAATACGGAATTAATACAATCTTTAGAGCATTCTGTTCTGAATGAGATAGTGTGTGTAGCTACAATGAGTGGACATCAAGATTTGATAAACAAAGTATGTACACCTACACAAAAAACAACGGATGCCGTGATGCAACAAATTTTGGCACAAAAAGAAGATACCTCTTTATATAAGTTAGAAAAAGTGGTCTATAATTTACGTAGCAGTGTAGCCAATAATGGTATGGTTGCTGTTGAAAAATTGGTCAATGGCGATTTGAACAAACAGTTAAATGTTTTTATTCAAAAATACACAGACAAAATTAAAAACCATAGTAAAGAAATGGCAAATAGAGCCTATTTAACCTATTATGCAGATATAGCCAACATCTCATATGCTACAGAGTCTGAAAAAGCATTGGCCTCATACTATCTTACTTTAAAGAAACCCATACCTTCTAAAAATCTTATCTATTGGGATGAAACTGTAAAAAATTCTCAAATCCTTGAACAAAAAGGTGAACAAATTTCTATACTTCACCAAGATATTGAAGATATTTTTCATAGTAAAGACTTTCAGGCAATATTAAGAGGTATTGAAGATATTCGCATTGATATTATGACACATGCTTCAAGTGGAAATTATCAAACCAATGTGACTAAATGGGTTAGTTTACTGAACCAAAAGCAAAAAGTATTGACACGTGTTGAGAGGATGTTATTAGGACAAATTCTAGATGATGCCTCTACTAAAATGAACACATATTTTTGGATTTTTATTGTCTCTGGGTTTGCTATACTATTGAGTATGTTAGGACTATTATTTTATCTTTTATCTTGGCGTAAGAGTATTGAGAAAGAAAAACTACTCAATACCTTGTTAAGCAAAATGTCACAAATCTCTTCTGATAGCAGTAAATTAGAAGTAAAAGATGATGTTTCTAGTTATAAGTTGGCCTATGATTATATTGGTTCTAGTTATGAAAATATTCATGAAAAAGAAAATGTTTTAAATATGGAAAATAAAACACATAAAGCATTTTTAAATAATCTTGCCTATGAAATACAGACGCCACTCAATGGTATTTCAGGGTATACAAAACTACTCAAAGAGACAGAGTTAAATACAGAACAGAGTGATTTTGTTGATATTATTGAAAATAGTTTTGAGAACCTTGATTCCATTTTATCAAAAATTAGAACAGACAGTACTTTACCTGCCCAAAAGTTAGAAGTGAGCAATGCCTCTTTTGATATTGTTAAGAAAATTGAATCAGCTGTTGAAACATTTTCTGTTAAAGCAGATCAGAAAGATATTCTATTAGGCTTATATATTGACCCTTCTTTGTCTTATAAGGTCAAAGGTGATGGCACCAAGCTTTCACAGATTATTACTAATTTAATTGATAATGCATTAAATTCTAGTAATGCCTATGATACGATTGATATTACTTTGGAAAAAATACATAGTGACATGGATCAAGTAAGCATTAAGTTTGCTATCAGTGATAAAGGTATAGGGTATAATAAAGAAGAAACAGATAGTATGAACAAGATATTTGATTCCATGGAAACAGTAGAAAATATCAATACGCTAGACATGAAAAACTTAAGTATATCTAGTAAAATTATTAAACGCATGGGTGGTAAGCTTGAAGTAATGAGTAAAAAAGGAGAAGGTTCAACCTTTTTCTTTACGCTTTCTTTTGAAAAGGATAATCAACAAGCCGAAACAAGTGTTTACCCAACATTTGAAGGCATGCGTGTTGGTTTGGCATTGCCAAGCAAAGATATACATCGACAAATTGATCAAACATTAGAAATTTATGTAAAACACTTAGGTGCTTCATTTACTGTTTATGATTATGAAACATTATTTGAAAAAGAAGAAGAGATGATATTACCTGACTTGATGTTAGTGTATCATAATTATGCGAGGCTAGATGGGGAATTAGAATCCTTCTCTAACTTAGGATGTAAGGTGACACTTATTACTTCAGGTATTCTACGTTCTCGTATTAATGCGGATAAGTTTACTTTCTCAAGTATTGTTTATGCTCCTATGACTATGCGTAAAATAGTGAAAATATTTGCAGAGAGCAAATTAGAAAAACCTATAGTACTAGAAGAAATAGAAGAAAAAACAGAAGATACTGAGGAAAACCAAAAATTTGAACATATCAAAGCATTGGTTGCGGATGACAATGAAATTTCTCAAAAAATAATAGCCAATATGTTAAAAAAGACAGGGGTAGATGTCATCCTTGCAAATAATGGACAAAAGGCATTTGAATTACGTAGAGAAAATGATTTTGATATTATTTTTATGGATATAGATATGCCTCTTATGAATGGGCTTGAGGCAACATCAAAAATTTTATATTATGAAGGAGTCAATCAGTTTAAACATGTTCCTATCATTGCATTGACTACCGATTCTGATCAAAATGCAAAAGAAAAATATATGAAAGCAGGGATGGATGACTACTTGCTTAAACCTATTGATGCCCAAATTATTTATGATGTTGTACAAAAATATTGTGTGGATCTACCAAAAGAGATGGCACAAGCTGAAGAGGATGAATTGATTGCCAAAGTATTGGCTGGGGATTTTTTAAAATAAACTTGTTCATATATTAAAAGCAGAGATAAAGAGAAATAAAGAGATAATATTAGCTATTATTAAATCAATAGAGGTTTTATGAAAAAACGTTCAATACGCTTTCTCTCTGCATTAATTTTCGGTGTTACTTTTATGATGACTGGATGTTCACAAAAGGCAAAAGTAGTACATAAACCAGGTGCAACAAAATATACAAGTGCTGCAAGACATCGAGCCACTATGCGTTCTTATAAAGTATTAGGTAAACGCTATAATCCTACCTATGTAGAGGTGGGACAAGTGATGCATGGTATTTCAAGTTGGTATGGTCCAAATTTTCATGGTAAGTATACCAGTAATGGTGAAGTATATGATATGAATGCTAGAACAGCTGCGCATAAAACATGGCCTATGGATACAATGGTTAGGGTAAAAAATCTTCAAAATGGAAAAAGTACGATTGTCCGGATCAATGATAGAGGTCCCTTTGTAAGAGGACGTATTATTGATTGTTCTTATGCAGCGGGTAAAGAACTTGGTTTGGATCAAATGGGGATTGCAAAAGTAGAGATAAAAGTATTGGGTTTTGCAGGGAAAGTGCATCCAATGAATCATACAAAACAACATAAGCAAGTGCAACGTGTACAACTTTCTAACTTTGGTGTACAAGTAGGAGCATTTAGCCGTTATGCAGGTGCCCAGACATATAAAGCGCAATATACAGGCAGATATGCACATTACACCCCAATTATTAAACGATTTACTGATGCCAAGGGAATGACACTTTATAGAGTATGGCTTATGGGCTTTGGTTCAGAACAAGAGGCAAGAGACTTTAAAGACAATAACGACCTAGAGGGTGCGTTTATAGTAAGAAATTAGGACAATAGATGATAGAAGTAACAAGAGAAACTAAAGAGACACAAATTTCAGTAAAATTAAATGTATATGGAACAGGGCAAGCAAAGATAGATACTGGTGTTGGATTTTATGATCATATGTTAGAAGCTTTTACGAAACATGCCCATATAGATATGGAAGTGAAGTGTACAGGTGATACGCACATTGATGACCATCACACTGTTGAAGATGTAGGTATTGTGATAGGTCAAGCACTTAGACAAGCCATCTACCCAGTGAAAAGCATTGAACGTTTTGGAAATGCCACAGTGGTGATGGATGAAGCATCTATTACTTGTGATATTGATCTTTCAAATCGTGGTTATTTGGTGTTTGAACTTCCTATTGGGGGGAAAGTTGGAGATTTTGATGTAGAGCTTGTGGAAGAGTTTTTTAAGGCTTTTGCTTTTAATTTGCCATTAACATTACATCTGATTTATAATCGCGGTAAGAATAAACATCATATTATAGAGGGTGCATTTAAGGCATTAGCAGTAGCATTACGCAGGGCTGTGACTATCAACGAAAATGCTGGGATACCAAGTACAAAGGGTGTACTGTGAGTATAGAATTGATTGTACTAGATGTGGATGGTACAATGACGGACTCTCGCATTACGTATAGTGAAAATGGAGATGAGATTAAATCATTTAATGTCAAAGATGGATTAGCTATTGCTTCATGGCGAAAATTGGGGAAACAAGTTGCTATTATTACAGGAAGATCGTCGCAGATAGTTTCACGTCGAGCTAAGGAGCTACACATTGAACATTTTTATCAAGGGATTGATCATAAGAAAGAGGTACTTGAAAATCTTTTAGATAAATTGGATTTAACTATGGAAAATGTGGCAGCCATAGGAGACGATTTGAATGATTTACCGATGTTAAAAGCAGCAAAAATATCTTTTGTTCCTAGAGATGCAAGTGCTTATGTTGATAAAATTGCGGATGTCATTTTAAGTAAAAAAGGTGGTAATGGTGCCGTAAGAGAGATGATAGAATATCTTATTGTCAAAGAAGGACTTGAAGAGAAGTATCTGGAGCTATGGGCATAAAATTAGAATATATACTTATTTTTGCTATTGCATTGACCATGGTAGTAACGACTACTGTAAAGTTAACGAATAAAACAAATGATACCCTTTTGAGTAAAAAGGAACTAGAATTTACAGATACAACGTTTATTGAGGTTGATACAGAAAAAATGCAGGCAAGGTCTTACAGTACTTATGGTGTAAGAGAAGCGGGAATATTGCGTCTGCAACATTTGACATTTCATACGAAGAATATTGATTTGCTCCTTGCAGACCAAGGCATATATAAGCAAAATACCTTATTTTTAGATGGAAATGTCAGTCTTCATGAGAAAGAAGGATTTCATTATACTGCTGAACATGCAAATTATAATCAAAAAACAGAAATAT
>CAZQOC010000077.1:0-7087 GCA_964594745.1 uncultured Sulfurovum sp. | reverse complement strand
TAATTTTAGAACTAAATTCCTGAATATAGGCAGGTGCATGAAGGATTTTTGGCTGTATAGCATGTGGCACAGGCATCACTCTTTTATTTTCCCTAGTAGATACTACTTTTGCATCATGCGTGATACTCGCATTAGCAGAAGTTTTAGCGTCATCATTAGTAAGGAGAAGATAGAGTGTTTTAGGAGTATTTCCAACATTTACAGCAACATTGATATTGTTTCCTTTGCCTAAGCTGGTTACTTGTGGATTATCCGTAATAGTAACAGTTTTTGAAGGAGCAGTACCATTTCCTCCCCCACCACAGGCAATGAGCGAAAAAGACGCAATAGTTAAAAGTAGATTAGATTTTGAAAAATGCATAGTTATCCTTAAAAAATTTATATACTATAGCAAAAAAAAGTCAATTCTTTGTGTACTTACCTAAAATGCATTCCTACCACGTAAAACATCAAGTACATTTGTCGCATATGCTCCTTTAGGAAGCACAAATGAGAGTTCATAATGGGCTTTCTCTTCCACATAATGCTTTGTGATTTCTGTGACTTGTATCCATGCGTAGCGTCTGGTACCACCCAGTGGCATATCTTCAACAAAAGGTGCTTCCAGGAGACCTGCTGTAGCTGTAGAAAGTTTGGCTTTTTTACCAGGAAGTAAACCTGCAGGTGCAATGTCTTTTGTTTCAAAACGTCTGGCCTCTTCTTCTAAGTCTTCTACATTAAAGACACGTCCATATGGGTAATGCATCATAGTATCACCCTCTACAAGTTTAAAGAAGTTGGGTTGCGCTTTTGTCCCTTTAAGTGATCCCTCTGGCAAGTTCATCACCTCTTCTGTCTCACTTTCAGAGAACTTTTCAAGTAGTAAGTTTAGCTCCATACGTTTAGATAGCCAGTTGTTAAAGAGGTAGGACTGGTAAGAGCCCATCAGAAACTCTCTGGTTTTTCGGTCACGTATTTTCAGAGTACCTTCTATGAGCTTTTTGCCATCTACCCAGTTGTCACCGTCATTTCCAAAACGCTGGTTGCCAAAGTAGTTGGGTACGCCATTGTTTTTAATCCACTTCAGTACCGAGTCAAGTTTGTCTTTTTGAACGCCCAGTACTTTTTTAAGACGTATCTTAAAACGGTTTCCTTTGAGGTGTCCTACACGTATTTTGTTGTTATGGCGTGTCATGGAAAGTATCTTTATCTTCTCATGTTCAAAGGCTTTGAGTTTCTCTTCATGCGTTGCCATAACCGAGATGTACTGTATGGTCATGGCATGTTTGTCTTTCAGCCCTGCATAGCCCATGTCACGACGACGTATGCCAACATGGTTGGAAATGGCATCTAGCATCTCCCATGTCGTCAAGTCTTTCTTACGTACCTGCAACACCAGGTGCTCACCCTCTCCTGTAAATGCATACAGCGGTATCTCCTCTACAGTAAAATCTCTGGCAGAGGAGTTAAATACAAATTCGTTTTTGACGTTGAGTGGGTAAATTAGGTTCATAAGGTTCTTTCTTGCGTAAAATAATGATAGTATTTTAGCTAAAAAATGTATAATCGCAGTAATTAGAATAAGGTTATACTTTTGAAACTCGAAAACAAAAAACTGCTTATCTTTGATTTGGATGGCACACTCATCAACTCTGCACTGGATTTGGCTTTGGCAGTGAACTATATGCTCACACAGTTAAACCGTGATACCTTTGAGGAAGAGGTCATTCACGGTTGGGTAGGTAATGGTGCACTCACACTCGTAAAGCGTGCTCTGTCGGGTTCAAGAGAAGTAGATGAACATTTAGATGAAGCGTATGCAGAAAAAGCCCTCAAAATCTTTTTAGACTACTATGAAAAAAATCTCTGTAATGCTACACTTCCCTACCCAAATGTACCGCAAACACTTACTTCGCTGAAAGATATGGGCTATACCCTTGCCATTGTGACAAACAAACCCTACCCTTTTGTCTCTCCTATACTGCAAGGTTTAGGGTTGGAGAATCTTTTTTCACTCATCTTGGGCGGAGACTCTTTGCCTGAGAAGAAACCCCACCCACTACCACTACTTCATGTCTGTGATACTTTAAGGTTTGATGTGACATCATCTGTGATGATAGGAGACTCCAAAAATGACATCTTGGCTGCCAATGCCTGTGGTATGGACTCTGTAGGAGTAACCTATGGATATAATTATGGTGAAGATATTGGGGTGCATAACCCTACAGTGATACTGGATGATTTTGGAAAGTTATTAAAATTATTATGAATAGCATAGATAAAAAAGCAAAAATAGCCATCATAGGTGGAGGGGTAGCAGGTGCGAGTGCTGCACTTTATTTTGGTAAGCTTGGACTTGATGTGACACTGTTTGAAAAAGAGTCAAGCCTTGTGAGTGGTCCTCCTTTTTGTCACCTGCATGCAGGAGGAAACCTCTACAGAGAGATATCTGACGCACAATGTGTCACCCTGCTTAAACAATCTATAGACTTTTTACGTTTCTACCCATACATAGTAGACTACAGACCTACAGTCATAGCATTACCTACTACAGATAAAAGCACACCCGATGCCCTGCTCCCACGACTAGAATTACTGACCCAAGAGTATAAAGCACTCATTGAAAAAGATAGTGCAAATGAAGTCTTGGGCAAAGCAGAGAACTACTATAAAATCTACAGCAAAGAAGAGATAGTAGCACTAAGCAAACAAAAGAGCATAGAAAATCCACAAAGCTGTGATGAGTGGATGATACCTGTGGCGAAAAATATAGACTTAGAGAAAGTACAGTTTCCTCTCATTATGGTGCAGGAGTATGGGCTGAATCTCTTTAGGCTGGCTGCGGGTACGGCATTGACCTTAGAGGCACTAGAGACAGTCACGTTACATACCCAAAGTATCGTACACAATGTACAAAAAAACATTGAGCTTGATGGCTGGGATATATCTTTTGTAAAAGAAGATAAAAGCCAAACCAAACACTTTGACTACCTCATAAACGCAGCAGGTTTTAGAACAGGAAAGATAGACGACCTTCTTGGTGCACCATGTAAAGCGATGGTAGAGTTTAAAGCAGCATATATCAGTCATTGTGAGTATTTTGATGCTACAAAGTTTCCAGAGATTATCTTTCATGGAGAACGTGGTACACCAAGAGGTATGGGACAGTTTACCCCCTACCCGCATGGGTATTTTCAACTCCATGGTATGACCAAAGAGATCACACTTTATGAAGATGGACTGGTCTCCAACACAGCAGTAAGCTGTCAGCCAAAGTTAGGGCAAGACTTCATAGATAAGATAGAAAAATCCTGGACAAAAGAGGAGACAACAGAGCGTACCAATGCAGCTATAAATCATCTCTCTCAGTACATCCCTAGTTTTTCCAAAGCGAAGGTAGGCTCCAAACCGCTCTTTGGTGCACAGCAAATCCCCGGTGATGACCCTACCTTACGTGTAGCAGAAGTCTCTTTCCCCCGTGAACGCTATGCACGTTGTGAGATAGTCAAAGTCTCCTCGGTTTTAGATATGATAGATGCCCTTGCTAAGCAGTTTGTGGACTTAGGGTATCTTGAGAGTAATATTGTAGGAAAAAGAGACTTTGCAAGTATCTCAAACCTTACAGAAAAAACACTTCAAAAACATGCTAAGTCCATTGCAAAAGAAAGACAATATCCTGCATCTTTAGCCCATAGGAATGTGCCTAATCATTAAAAGTGATGACTTTGACAAGAAAATCTCTCGTTGTTTTTAGTTACTTTTGCAAAAATCGTGAGTGGGGTATTTGTCTCTTTTGCTATCTTCTTCACCGTCTCTATAGTGTCAGAAGAGAAAGAGAGTAACATCTCATACTCTTCTCCACTAAGCCCTATATTATCGTCAATATCTAGCAATAATTCAAATCCATATTTATTAATATCTAATAGCTTATTGGTATCACAAAAAAGTCCGTCTGAGATGTCCATACCTGCGCTGAGGTACTCTCTTGCTTTGGCAATAAATTCAGCTCTGAGTATGGGTTCATAAAAGCGAGAGTTTGAAGCGATTTTTTCACCTCTAAAAAGTGTATCCAAGTCTCGTTTGCTCTCGCCCAATACACCAGTATATGCCAGTAAATCTCCCTCTTGCAATGTGGTACGTAAAAGTGGTTTGTCACTTTTGGAGATGATGGTAATACTTAGGTGAAGTTTGTCCCCGCCTATAGTGTCGCCACCGATGATTTCACAGCCATACTCTTTTGCTGTATTTTGCATACTTTTTGTAAGCTCATCTATCTGGGCATGTGTCATATCGTCTGGGATGGAGACGGTTACCAACGCATACTGTGGTTTAGCATTCATCGCTATGGCATCTGAGAGGTTTACAAGCATCGATTTACGCCCTATTTGTGACATACTCATCCATTCACGCTTGAAATGCACATCTTCAAAAAAGGCATCCATACTGTAGAGTATGTCTCCTACGACTGCGGCATCATCACCTATATACTTGGAACTTAGGTTGTTAATAAGGTATTGTTCTTTATCTATTTTATTCATTGGTAAAATTGTAACATACTTAGGATGTTTTTGCTTTAGTCGTAAATGAATATGCTTTTTTCTAGTTCTATAAGATATACTTAATTCATATTTAGATTACAAATCATGGAGATTTCAATGTCACACAAAATCAATGTAAAAGCATTCTTTTTCAATGCTAAAACAGACTATTTACCATACTACAAAAATTTCACTCTTTTGCTTGCAGAGGGTGCGGTAGCAAAAGATATACTTGTAGCCATACAAGCCCAAAATGAAAACTTTTCCTATCCTGAGTTAAATCTTATCTTTAAAATAAACGATTTGATAGTTGAGGAAGATACACCTCTTAACAATATCGTGGATAAATTAGGTACTACACTCAAAATAGATCCAGCAAACAGCTATCGCTCCAACAATGGACTTATCATCAACAACGATGATTTCATGCAAAGCTATGAGCTTTTAGCACCCTATGCCACTGACGCTGATAAACAATACTATAAAACACTCTATGCGCTGCACTATGCATCTGAGAGTGAAAACTTTAACCGTAACTACATCGGTGATGCCATACTTGTGCTTGCACATAAGATGATAAGTGAAGGTAGTGAACATAAAACGGAAATACTCAATGCCATTACATCCGCTGACTCAGGACTGCTTGACTGCGAGTATGAAAACAACCTTTTTAATGCACAAGATCATACAGCATCTATCACTGCTCTTAAAGAGATGGTAAAAAATGACGATAACGACAGTGATGCACGCTCCTTACTCGAACGTATAAAAGCACGCTTTGGAAGCCAAGAAGAAACAATAGTATCAACATCTTTATCTTCTACTACGCAAAAAACCAACCATACAAAGCTAGATAACATCATGGACAAAACCGTAGCTTACTATGCAGGCAATACAGATAATACAGCAATGTATCAACTCTTAGAAGAATCAGACATTGCAACTGTAAATTTTAGTAGAGCACACAAACTCGCAGGAGTAAGTATTGTTGAGGACGACCCAACATTGGCGTTTAAAAAAGCAGGAGTCACCCTACTTGATGCTTTTGATGCCGGAGCTGAAATTGTCATAATAGAAGACAATGCCACATATGATATGATGAAAAATCATTTTTCTGACATAGAAAGAGTGATAGGAAGAAAGATGATTGGACTTGAACTGATTTCTGCAGAAGACTTTGTAGAACAACTGAACAGCGTCACTGTATAAAGAATATTTTCATCATCTTTTATTAGAGGGTTAAATTGGTGATGAAAAGCAACGTAACATTACATACCATCTACGTAGAAACCTCATATAATTTCTCCTAATATTAAACTACATTACGCTAATATAGACACATTATGTTTTAAAGGATAGAGATACTATGAGCACAAACTCAGATATAAAAATCTACGAATATGACGCTGTTATCGTTGGTTCTGGACTGGCAGGTTTGGCAGCAGCCAAAGAGCTGACAGAAGCAGGTAAGAAAACAGCTGTTATCACAAAACTTCACCCACTACGTTCACACTCAGGTGCAGCACAAGGTGGTATTAATGCGGCACTTGGAAAAGAAGATTCTACAGAACTTCATGAATTTGATACAGTGAAAGGTTCTGACTACTTAGCTGACCAGGACTGTGTTGAACTTATGTGTACCAAAGCCCCTGAGACTATCAGATGGGCAGAGCGTATGGGAGCGGTGTTCTCACGTGATGAGGAAGGTGACATTGCTATACGTCCATTTGGTGGGCAGTCACAGCCACGTGCATGTTACGCAAAAGACAGAACAGGTTTGACACTGCTTCAAACTATCTATGAGCAAGCTGACCGTGCAGGTATCGAAGTCTATGATGAGTGGTATGCAGGTGATCTGCTCTATGAAGATGGAAAAGTATCTGGTGTGGTTGCGTATAACATTAAAGATTCTCAACCAGCCATTTTCAATGCAAAAGTAACGATGTTCGCTACAGGTGGGCATGGTAGAGCCTTTAGATTTAACTCAAATGCCCATGCCAATACCGGAGATTCTCTCTCTATTGTTGCACGTCATGGTCTTCCACTTGAAGATATGGAGTTTGTACAGTTCCATCCAAGTGGACTGGGTGGTTCAGGGGTACTCATCTCGGAAGCAGCACGTGGAGAAGGTGGACGTCTCTTTAACTCTGAGGGTGAACGTTTCATGACGAAGTACGCACCAAACGCGATGGAGCTTGCCTCGCGTGATGTTGTCTCTCGCGCTATTATGGAAGAGGTACGTCAAGGACGTGGTGTGGGTAAAGATGGTCAGTCTGTGAACATTGACCTTACACACTTGGATCCTGAGATTATCCTCACACGTTTGCCAGAGCTTCGTGAACTTGCTATTGCCTTCCAAGGGCAAGATATGCTTAAAGAGCCTATCCACATCTCGGCTACAGCACACTACTCTATGGGTGGTATCCCTACCAATATTGACTGTCAAGTACAAAAAAATGCCGCAGGTGACCTTGTAGAAGGTTTCTATGCTGCTGGTGAGTGTTCTTGTGTCTCTGTGCATGGTGCAAACCGTTTAGGTGCCAACTCTGTACTTGAAGCCCTACTCTTTG
>CAZQOC010000076.1:0-7108 GCA_964594745.1 uncultured Sulfurovum sp. | reverse complement strand
TAGATATTACTACATATGAGAGACGCAATGATGGTAAATTACTTTATAGAGTAAGCCAAACAGACGGTACAGAAGAACTGAAAATAACAGATGGTGCAAGTGTAACAGACATCGTATCTGGCTGTGGGCTATAGGAGATAACATGAAACGCAATACAGAGGAGTTACTTACTTTTATATTTGATAGTATAGGTGAGATAGCTAAGCTTAATGATAATCAAAAACTTTTACAAGCACTTGCAAAGATGGGAAGAGATATTGTTTTTGCAGATAGGTGCACTATATGGATACTTGACAGAGAAGAACATGTATTGTGGACTAAAGTTGCACATGGTATTGAGTATTTGACGATGGAGCCCTATAGTGGTATTGTTGGATATACCATAAAAAACGGGGAATCACTTATTATAAATGATGTATATGCAGATGAAAGATTTAATAAAAGTATTGACATTAAAACTGGATATGTGACAGAGAATATGATGGTCATTCCTATGAAAAATAGACAAGGGAAGACGACAGGTGCTATACAGGTGATGAACAAAAAAGGTCATACGCCTTTTACACAAGAAGATCTAAATCACTTAAAACTTGCTTCGACCTATGTGAGTGAGACTATTTGCTCAATGTTACTTCTTGAAGAGATAGATGCTACACAAAAAGAGTTAATACATATTATGAGTATTGTTGGGGAACGACGTTCCAAAGAAACAGGGAACCACGTTAAAAGAGTGGCAGCGTATACAAAATTACTTGCAGAGCTTTATGGTATGGATAAAGAAGAAGCATATATTTTAGGGGAAGCTTCTCCTATGCATGACATAGGGAAGATAGCTATACCTGATGCTATTTTGAATAAACCTGCTAGATTGAATCTTGAGGAATGGGAGATTATGAAGACACATACGCAGCTCGGCTATGAGATGCTCAAAAATTCACCTAGAAGATTACTTAAAACAGCTGCAATAGTTGCTTATGAACACCATGAAAGATATGATGGGAAGGGATATCCTAGAAATTTAAAAGGTGAAGATATCCATATTTATGGACGTATTGTTGCGCTTGTAGATGTGTTTGATGCCCTCAATTCAAAACGTGTCTATAAAGATGCATGGAAGAAAGAAGATGTTTTCAAGCATCTTGTTGAAGAAAAAGGGAAACATTTTGACCCTAATCTAGTAGAGATACTTCTGCAGAATAAAGAACAATTTTTACAAATAGACAAACAATATAAGGATGAATTCAGTGAGTAATACCATCCAAGTTTTAGGTGCACATGGGGCTAAAAGTAAAGAGGGAGGAAGTACCTCTTTCTCTTTGAACGAAAAGCATGCTATAGATGCGGGGAACATCCTTTTGCCTCTAGAGGAGAAATCTGCACAAATAGAAGTTATTTGGGTGACACATTCGCATTTGGATCATATTGCAGACATAGCCTATATTTTAGACAATTATTATGAAGAACGTACAGAAACTTTAAAAATATATGCATTAGAAAAGACTATCAGTACGCTTAAAAAACATTTTTTCAATGATGAGATTTGGCCAGACTTTTCTAAAATAGCTCTTAAAAACAGTGAAAAAATGTCTCTATCTTTTCATAGATTGGATGTTGGGAAGATATATGAAATTGGAGAAGGCAAAACAGTACAGGCATTTTTAGGAGACCATTCTGTGCCAAGTGTTGGGTATCTTATTCAGCAGAGAAAATCTTCAGTTTTAGTATCTACAGATACATATTCTTTAACCCATATTGTTCAGATGGTAGAATCTGATAGCAGCATTACGTCACTTATCTTGGAATGCTCTTTCCCTGTGCGTATGTCAAAGCTTGCAGAGACAAGTAAACATTTGACAGCACAACATTTGTTTGAGGGAATTCGTCCTTTAAAAGACAGGAATATAAAGCTCTATATTAATCATATTAAACCTGTGTATAATGATGAGATACAATGTGAAATAAAACTTTATAAAGAGACATGGGATGTCAGCATTTTAGAAGATGGAGACATTATCCCTTTTTAAAGTTAAGATTTCTATTTATTTGTCATTTTGGCAATGATAGAAAAAGAGTGTGTAGGGTTGTCAATATAATATTGACATCGTTTTGTATAGTATGCGTATAAGGTGCTGTTGTATACTCTGTTTAGCTCGTTAAATAATTTGTAAGCAGTGACTACATCTTGAGACTGAAAAAGTTTTAGGGCTTGATTATACATGGTCAACTCTTTATCGTCAATAGCGGAAAAATCAGTTAGTACTTCATAAATTTTTACAGCTTTTGTTTTTCCTTTTACTTCTACAATGTCAATGGGTCGCGTTTTGTAATTATTTTTTAACTGCATATAAATGGCTTCTGTAATCAAAATATCAACACCATAGATGCGGGTTAAGCCTTCTATTCTTGAAGCAAGATTGACATTGTCCCCAATAATCGTATAATCTGACCTTCCTTCTGAACCCATATCTCCTGCAGTAACAACTCCTGTGTGTAACCCTATACCGATTTCTATACGCAGTTTATATTTTTTATAAATTTCTATATTTATTTTATGTAGAAGTTCTATTTGCTCTATTGCCGATGCTAGTGCTGCATCAGCATGATTTGCAACAGGGACAGGAGCATTCCAGTATGCCATAATGGAATCACCTATGAATTTGTCAATAGTTCCCTGATGCTTTATAACAATATTTGTCATGGGGGTCATATAGATATTGAGCATTTCAATAAGTTTTTTAGGAGAACCAATTTGTTCTGATATACTGGTAAAGTCACGAATATCACTAAAAAAAATCGTTACTTCTGTTTCTTTAGGTTCAATCAGACCTTCATTCGCATGTGCCAACAGATGCTGCATGACTGCAGAGGAGACTTTTTTTCCTAAGATACGTTTTGCAACTTCACGTTGTTTTGATGCTAAAAAATAGTCAAGACCTATGGAAAGAATGAGGGTTGAAAGAAAAGCAATAATAGGAAGTATAAAATTAAGAGAGAGGCCATAGGTAAAAAGAGTTTTGTAAAATGCAATTACCATGATACTAAATAGCAGTAGAGAAACAGGAAGAATAAGCCAAGAGGTAAGCGTGTGAAATAACCACATAAGAAAGAATATAAGTATCCAAAGAATGAGTAAATTATATAGTTTACTCTCGTAAGGTTTTTGGATAAAATCCCTTGCTAAAATATTGTCAATGACATTGGCGTGGACCTCTACTCCCGGGAATGTGCTGTCATAGGCTATATAACGTAAATCTTTAAGTCCTGGCGCAGATGTCCCTATAAGGATGAATTTATCTTGAATATCCTTAGGATTAAAATTTTTGTTAAGTATATCTAGAGCAGAGATATATTTGAAATGTTTTTTAGGTCCTCGAAAGTTGACAAAAAACTCACCTTTGTTGTCAGTGGGAATAATGTGCTGACCCATTTTAATAAATGCTGCACCATGCTCATCTCCTACTATATATACTTTCTTTGCACCTGAGTGTATGCGTAGCATCTCAAATGCAAGAGAAGGGAAGAGTATCTGTTTATATTTTGAAACAAGAGGAACAGAACGTATGACTCCTCCTTCGTTATGTTTAATCATAAAAAAGCCACTACTATAGAGGGCATTTTGCAAGATGGGAATATTGGTTACAATGCCATTAGACTCTTGAATAACATGACTATTTTTTATACCCGACTCTATAAATGTTGCAGGTATAAGAGGTATTACTTGTTCTGAAGTTGTTTCATCGGTAAAGACAAAACCACCTATTACAGGAGTGTGTTGCAGTGTATGTGCTAAAATCTTATCATAATTTGGAAGATTCTGTTGGATAGAGGGAAATTTTGTTTTAAGTAAATGAGGAGAACTTTTATCTGGTTCTGCAAATACCATATCTAGCCCAATAACACCTGCTTGTGCATCAGTAAGGTTGTTGATGAGTTGTGCAATAGTATTTCTGCTCCAAGGCCATTGTCCTACTTGTGCTAGAGATTTGTTATCTATATCAACAATTAAAACAGTATCATTTTTTGGAAGTTCTCCTCTAAAGAGAAACATAAGATCATGAAGTTTGTTATCAAGTGGAAGTAAAATACGGGGGAAACTAAGGAGTACCCAAGAAAGAAAGAGGGAAAGCAAAAATGCTATCCCCAATTTTGTGAGGGTATGCTTCATGAGTAATAATTATTTTGAATCACAGTTAAATTTGATATTTGTCGTCTCTGGTTTATTCTCCGTTACATCTGAAATTGTATCTGAAGTTATACTGGCTTGATTGGTATGTTTATTAAGTAACTCTTTAATCTTAGGTTTATTCGCCAATTCTGCACTAGAGAGTTCTTTTACCGTAAGTCCATCAAGATGTAGAATGGCTTTTTCCCCAGCGGTAAGATGTTTTTGTATTTGGGCATAGTCAAGTGTAATTTCTCCACGATTACAGATGTATGATGCACTATCTTTTCCTAGTTGTACAGAGTAGTCTGTACCTCTAATCCCAATAGTGGCAAGTTGTGTTTTGACATGATAGTTTTCATGTGCAACTTTACCAATCTTCCCTGTAACAGAACGGAAGAAACCTCTATCTGCACGCATTTTAATTTTTGATTTTTTGGTGCCATCAAAAAAATACTCTAAAAAAGAAAAAGAAGAGTCTGGTCCTATTGTAATGACAGTATCGTCATTGAGCATTACTTGCACCATAGTTTGCTTATGTGTGATGATGCTGTCACCCTTGAAAATATCCATTCCATTGGTAACTGATATCATTTTCTGTGAGCGTTTGAGCTGAGCATCACCTTTAGACACCATTATCGTACCAATATTTGCAAAACTAAAGGTGATACCTAAGAGTAACATTAGTAATATTTTTTTCATATAACAATCCTTTTCATTTGAAAAATTTAATCTCAAGGTTAGTATATCTTAAAATTGTCAAAAAATTGTCAAAAGAATTTTACACTAGTAATTTAATTCAAAACCGAAAAGCACAGCATTTTTTTTGTAAACAGCCGCAGGATAGTTAGAAAGGTTTTCTGTATAGGTATTAGAGATATAAATATTGCTTTTATCCGACCATAAGTATATTAGTTTTGTATCCAATTGATGAAAATTGTCATCCCTTGTAGTGATGGTGGTACCTACAGTATCATCATATTGTCCATACCTAAATCGATAGTTTAGTGTGCCTAAAAACAGAGGGTTAAAATAATATTGTGAACCAAGTTTAAATGTCCAGAAATCAGCACCAATATATTTGAAAGAGAAACCATGAATGGCATCATGATGTTCATATCTCAAATGTGATGATATGTTATTTTTACCAAAAAGATAATAACCACCATATTCTATCGCATAGGTTGTATCATTTTTAATTTTATCCTCACTATCAAAATAGTTATTTTCAGAGTAAAGGAAACTAATATCAAGAATAATATTTTCTCCAACAGGCACTAAAATTTTTGGATTAAAACGGTATTGGTATAATAAGTCTTTTCCTAGATAGTGCACTTTATGGTAGCTTAATGGGAAGTAGAGGTTGTAGTGAGCTCCAGTATAACCTAATCCTGCCTCGAAAGAGGTTGTTCTTAAGTTGTAGAAGCTAGCATCCGAATTTTCCTGTACAAAAGCACGTATGATATATTTTGCGTACCAGCCATCTTTACTGTCAAAATCATCAAGTAAGCTTACTGTTGTCGTAAATCTAAAAAAAGAAGAAGCGGTTTTTTTTATATTAAGATCATCTCCAAAATAATCTTGTAGTATGTCACTATTGGGTGTTGCATCTAAGTTATTGTCATATCCATAAGCAACAGAGGCTTTGGCAGAAAAAGTTCTTTTTCCTCTTTCTTTAAACCTTGGGGGCGCACCTCTCATATATAAATCTTTTTCAGGATCTTTTTGTATGAGTTTCATTCTGTGTGTTTGTCTATAAATTTTATTAAGTGCCACCCTTGCCTGCAGGTTGTTTTCATCTAAAAGTTGTACGCGCTCATAAGCACTCATAGCTTCATTGAGATGTCCAAGTTTTTCTGCACTTTTACCCCAAAGTAAATGTAATTTAGGATTGGAGTATTGATTTTTGGAAGATTTTATCTCAGCTATAGCTTTTTGATAGTTACCTATATTATAGTAATGTAGCGCTTTGGCATAATTTGCAAACAAGCCCATAGTCATTGTGATGAGTATTATGATAACCCTAAACATAATCTATTTCCCTAGCCAAACTTTATGTATATTATTTTGTCAGTATATCTTAATATTCATTATTTAAAAGTATTATTTAGATATATTTACAGTTCTACATATCATTTTAGATATAAGGATACGCAATATGGGTAATGAAAAGACATATAGAGATTTAATAGATTTTGGAAATAGATTACTTATTACAAGTAATCTAGAAGAAGGATTACCACTAATATCCGAATATTTGAGAGAAATTACTAATGCAATGCGATGCTCTATCTTTGTACATAACAAGAGTAATGATACGTTATGGACGGTATTGGCAACAGGTATCGGGAAAATAGAGATTTCTTCACATGAGGGAATCGTAGGACATGTTTTTCAGACAGAAAAATATTTAATTGAGAATGATGTTGAAACCAATCCATATTTTTTGAAGAGTGTAGATAGAGAAAGTGGGTACAAAACGATTAATATGCTTGTTTGTCCTATATATAATTCAAGAAAAGAGTTAATAGGTGTACTCCAACTCATCAATAAGCTAGATGGTTTTAAGGAGGATGATATGAAATTTTTGACACTTTTTACAAATTTGATTAGTAGTTTTATAGAACTTGAACCCTATTATCCTAGACTTAAATAGATTTCCTCAGTATAAATTAAATTTATTTCGGTATAATTCTCCTCCCTAAAACTTTAGGTATAGGGAACTGTGCGAAGAACTTTTGATTAAGTAGCACTGATTACTCAAGAGTTGGAGAGGTTATACATCATCTATCCACGCAAATCTTAAGTGCAAAACATTATAGGAGATAACCATGAAGGTTAGACCATCAGTAAAGAAAATGTGTGATGACTGTAAAGTGATTAAACGCAAGGGTATCGTACGCGTGATTTGTAAAAATCCAAAACATAAACAAAGACAAGGATAAA
>CAZQOC010000075.1:0-7153 GCA_964594745.1 uncultured Sulfurovum sp. | reverse complement strand
ATAGCACTTTGTTTAATCTCATACTGATTTTCCACTGTACCTACTGGAACAACAACAATCTTATCAACTTTTTGACTGAGCTCTTTGATATAATCTGAAAAATCCATCGTCGGAGGTTCCCAACCTTTCACAAAAAAGAGTACTTCACCATGGCTTTTTGAAATAATTTCATTGTCTTCTTCAAGAGTATTGCTACCACCAACTTCAAAAAATTGTGGAGCAATGACATGCATACTGTCATTTAGTACCACTAATTGTTCTTTAGCAATTGCCCACCCCTGTACTATATCATAAGAGGTATCTAACTGATGGAGTATCTGTCCATAGCTCTGTGCATTGGGTACAAAAACATCTTCATCATGCATGGCACGTGTTGTGATAATAGGTTCATTCATCTCTCTAAGTAATTTACTTGCCCCGTCTAGAGTAAGAAAAGATTTTTTGATTGCATAGTTCAATCCAATACTTGAGATGACAAACATGACAAAACGTAAAATGAGGGCATAAAAAAGTGTAGCCATAGCTAAAAACTTCCACCACTGTCCCAGTTGTGACGCATGATGAATCATCTCGTCACTGAGTTTGTCACCTAGTCTAAAATATTGACTGTTCGCTATAAGTTCTAAAGAGGGTACAGCAGAGGGGGAAAAATCTCGCCATGCAAAAGCAAGTGTATTTAAAAAGCTATGAAAGGCTTCTGGTGTCACAGAGAGCGTTGTACTCCATGCAAAAGCGATGTCCTTCGTCACTACCATCCCCAACAAAGCCAAAAGTAATCCCAACGAAAAGAATAGTGCTATAAGTTGTGAGCGTTTTATCACTACCCAATTTAACAGCAAAGGATTCATACGTATATTTTTAATATTGACTTGCATTTTATTCGGTAAAAATGAAAGTATTTTTTCCATCCAAAAAGCAGGAGAGATATGTACAAGTAAACTCTGCGCATTATTGGCACGAAACATAGAGATAAGTGTAAGTGACATAGTAAAAAGAGGGAAAAACACTACCATCGCCATAAAATAAATAACATTAACAGGTTCATGTCCGCTATATGCCAATAATCCAATCCCTGAGAATAACCCTAGGATGAACGCAATAATCGCCAATGTTAAAGTCATTCCATAAAGATAGGAACTAAACGTATCACTTAGGCTTGGCTTTTGAATTTTTGATAGATGTTCTTTTTGCCATGCAACCAGCTGATCAATAGGTTTGTTTTTTAAGAGCACATGAGCCAAACCAAAAGCACGGTTCTCTTCACGTGACGAAGTATCATGCTCCAATAGTTGATAAAGATTAAGGTAAGATTTTAAATTCATACCTGCTTATTCCTCTTCTGGACATCCGTAAATAAGACAACGTAAATGTTCTTTATACGCTTCATCATCATAAGCATCTACTCTTGCTACACCTTCTTCAAAAGCTGCTTTTGCTACAGCAGAAGCTACCCAGATAAGTGCCTCTTTATTAAAAGGAAGTGGGATGATATGCTCTTTTCCATACTCTATATGGTCATTATGATACGCTGCCTTCACATAATAGGGAACTGGTTCTTTGGCTAACGCTGCAAGTGCATGTGCTGCCGCCATTTTCATACCCTCTGTTATTTTCTTTGCACGTACATCTAACGCACCTCTAAAAATAAACGGAAAGCCCAAAACATTGTTGGTTTGATTTGGATAGTCAGAACGTCCTGTGGCAATAATGGCATCATCACGTACTTCTTTTATCTCTTCAGGGAGTATCTCTGGAGTTGGGTTTGCCAGTGCAAAAATGACTGGTTCCGCTGCCATGTTGGCAACCATTTTTTTACTAAGTGCCCCAGCTACAGAGAGCCCTAAAAACATATCTGCACCCACAATGGCTTCTTCTAATGTTTTTGCATCAGTATCTATAGCAAAAGGTTTTTTATATTTGTTCAAATCTGTTCGTGATGTCGAAATCACCCCTTTAGAGTCACACATCACAATATTTCCAACACCTAATTTTCGATACATTTTTGCACAGGAGATGCCTGCTGCACCTGCACCATTGACTACTATTTTGATATGTGCAGCTTTCTTTCCTGTAAGTTCAAGCACATTCATAAGTCCAGCAGTAGTGATAATAGCGGTTCCATGTTGATCGTCATGAAATACTGGTATATCTAGTTCTTCTTTTAAAATACGCTCTATCTCAAAACAACGAGGTGCCGAAATGTCTTCAAGATTGATACCTCCAAAGGTTGGAGCAATAGCTTTACAGGTAGCCACAATCTCATCGATGGTATGCACATCCAGTTCAATATCAAACGCATCAACATTGGCAAACTTTTTAAACAGAACTGCCTTCCCTTCCATAACAGGTTTAGAAGCTTCTGGACCTATATCTCCAAGTCCAAGTACTGCTGTTCCATCTGAGACTACTGCCACTAGATTCGCACGGTTGGTATATTCAAAAGAGAGATTTGTATCTTTTTGGATTTCTAGACAGGGTATAGCCACACCAGGTGTGTATGCCATGGAGAGTTCATGCTGAGAATCACAGGGTTTAGTTAAATCTATCCCTATTTTTCCATTTCGATGATATTCAAGTGTTTTTTCTTTGGTTATTTCTGACATATTTAGCCTTGAAGTATTTATATATAAATATTATACTGCAAGTATGTTAAGGGGGATAAGAAAGGAAAAGCGAAATGTCCAAATAAATAGACATTTCATATAAATTATTGTTTAACTGAATTAAGTGTTCTCATTATTTTTAAAAGTGCAGCGCCTAAAAGTATCATAGTAAATAATAATATTTGTCCTAGTTGTGTTTTCATAATCTATCCTTTGTATTAAAATCGTTGGACAGTGTAATTATGCTATAGAACCATTACCTATTTATTAATTAAAGTTATTTAATATATAATTTTAATTAATAATTAATTTTATTCAAAATACTCTTCAAGTATTTGAGGGAAAAGTGCAATTGTTTTTCTGGCTTTATCAATCTTGGGTTGAAATACTACTTTTGACGCAGGATAATTTGTAATAAATTCATCATAAATAGCTATTTTATCTTCAAAATGATTTTTCATTTCATCGAGTACCGCTACCATATTCTCTTTATGTACTGCATACTTCATAAGCAATTCAAACATGCGTTTACGTGGGTGAATTGCCATATCATCACCTGCTACTGAAGCAATATCTTTTATGTCCCAACGTGAAATATATATTCCACTTACCGAAGGAGCTATTATTTGTGCATAGAGTGCTTCTGTATAAGATGGATAATCTTTCAGGTTTGTTTCATCTGTTTCACAACTCCCATCAATACACTCTTCTTCATTTATTTTAAAATTTTCAAATTCTTTTCTTAACGCATCCATATCTCTCATTATTACTCTCCTATTAACAGTGGGATGTCATCCACATCTATATTTACATCAAACCAGCGTTTTGCCAGCAACATCATTTTTGCTACAAAAAGATTTTGATCATCTATTAGTTCAGGTTGTGCAAACAGTGCCTTGGCTTCATCATCTAAACAATAACCATATACTTTAGCCTCTTCTACTTCAATAAAATCTACACGCCCTTCTCTTTTTGCGCATGCATCTATATCTTCACAGTAAGCCAATGCTTTAGTGGAAAATTCACGCTCAATCATCATCTTATCTACCTTTGATTCTCCAACATTGCTCATAGTAAAGTCAAAGTGCTCATCACTTATATTGAGTGCTATCGCTGTAGCATTTTTACTGTTATGTTTCATTATTTTATTAAAATAACGTCGCATATATCCTGTTTGTGCATTATATCCGATGATTGTACATAAACCTGTATCTGGTTTTATCTCTTCTGGTTTCATGCCATATCCTCATCTTCTTTCGCTTTTTTATCTTCTAATGCTTGTTCCATACGTTTTGCATTTTGATGTAAAAACATCGCTTCATCTTCTTCAAGTAGACAGCGAGGACACTCTAGTTCACCACCTGTGTAAGTAAAAGGATTCCCACATTCATTACAACGTCGTATATCAAATGTTGCCAAGGTTCTCTGTATTGGATCAAAAAATTCCTTGATTTCATAGCCAGGTTGTAACTGTATGGCATCAGGTTCACACACATCATGACAAAGATGGCACTTCACACAAAGCATCGCGTCAAAATTGATAAGTGAAAACTTTTTATCTGTAGAGAGTGCTCCTGTTGGACAGATACGGTAACATATCTGACAATTAGTACAACTCTCATCTACAAATTTCTGTGAGGTAAATGTCACCTCTTCTTCAGGTAAGACCTCAAAGACATTAGGAACACCAGCACGTTTAAGTGTGGTAAAGAGTATCTTACGTTTATTTGGAAGATGTTTGTCTTTTATTTTTGAAATCATATCATCATCTATTTCAAAAAGTTGCAGTTCTTCTGCATCTACAGCATCATCAAATGCCTGTTTATGCTTCAATGCACCCTTTATGGAAGCAGAAGCCAAAAAGTCACGACGGCTTGACGCTTCACTGCTTTCATTTTGTTCTATACTAACACTCTCATCAAGATTGGTTTCAAGTTGTTTTTGAGAAAATGAAGAGAGTATAAAGTTTGCCTCTTCAATACGTGCTTCTATTTGCCCTAAAAGATGACTTCCCGCCTCATAACTCGCCAAATCTAAAACAATGGGTTCATCACTTGCCAATGCCAAAGAGAGAAGATGTTCCACACTAAGTACAGAAATACACGGGACATTCAATTTAGGGCTAACAAGTCTAACTTTAGATTCTAAAAAAGTAAAAAAGAACTCTGTAGTCGAAAAATCAGAGAGTGACAATGCCTCTGTCGGACACGCCCCTACACATGCAGCAGCTTCTATGCCTGTACTTACTTTAAAACTAGGCAAATTTTCCTGCATGGTGATACTCTGGGGTGCAGCAAGCACACACTTCTCACACATAGAAAATTTACTTTTAGCTCGTACACACAAGCCAACATCAAAATGTAATTTCATGGACTAATTTTCTTCTTTACAATGCGCTGCAAGTTTTGCTGTGACATACTCAAAATCGCTCAGCAAAAACTCCAATGTCAACTCTGCACCATCATGATACAGCGGTGTTCGCGATTCACGCTTAGCATTGATAAGAAACATAGGTGCCCACTCTAACAAGTGATCTTTTAGAAAACCATGTTGGATTTGTAGCACTTCACAGATACCCTCTTTATCTTCAGCGGCAAGTGCTTTTTGCAGTGCAACACAAAGCATATACATAAATTCTAATTCTACACCAATATGGTCTGGACTTAACACCCTTGCACCGCTTAAATTTACACGAAAATCAAGTGCATTATAGAGTTCTAACACAGGGTTGTCTCCACCAGACTCAATCATCTGGTCTTCACGTGTATAAAATGTTTCATAGGGTACCAAGTGCATGATAAAAAGGTTTGCAAAATCAACATTGTAATAACGTTCAATCAGTTCAGAGACTTCTAAAGTTTTACGCTTATCCCAATCTCTATAGTTTGGGAAAAAAGAGAGTATATCTTCATCACTTTCAATCTGTTTTAAAAATGTTTCATCTACCTCGTTGAGCATCAATCTTGAAATCAAACCATAAATGGCAATACGGTTTTCTATCTCTTGTTTCATTGTATTCATTCTTTACCTTTTATCATTCTATGAGAGCATATTATTGTTGGCACTATACCACTTTCAAGATAAATAAAACTTAAGAAAAAAATTTATCTGGGAATTGTATAGATAGGGGCGGATTTTCTATCCGCCCAAATATTTTACAGATACTATCCTGTAATTTTTACAGAGTATGCTTTGAGAGAAAGAGGTACAGCTGGACGCTTAATATGTACTGGACGTCTCAGTGTATCATTTGCATCAAGCGGACGAGTCAATTTATCTCTCCAAGCTTGATATACTTTCATGTTGTTCTCATAATTTACATAAATATCACCGATTTTATCAGTTGGTGCTGCTTTTTCTATGGTCACTTTTTGGTGCCATGCATGATTACCTGCAATTGGATCTGGATGCGAAGGAGCAACAGCATTTTGCCAAGAACCAGAAAGACCATCCCACCAAATGTTGTCAAGGTCTTTGTTGTACTCTTTAAACTGCCATGTATCTCTACGTGCTTGCATACCTTCATTCAGACCTTCTGTAGGTTTCATCGTACCTACTTTTCCATCCATTGTCATATCATACAATGGTGCACCAAGTCCAAGTACACCTAATTTATGTTTAAAACCTGGAATATCTACAGCATTTTTAAGTTTCCATCTACCTGCGTGATGTGAACACTGAAGTACACCTGGCATAGAACCTTCTGTTGGTACTGCCATAGCAATAAAGTATCCAGATTCAAGACCAGATACTGTATCTGAAATTGTTACTTTAATCGCATCTCCACGTTTAATACCCATACGCTTAGCATCTTCAGTTGCCATCCATACTGGGTTATGGTTTTGTGAAATTTCCATAAGGTGTTTAGAGTTTACAGAACGTGTATGAATGTTATATGGCAATCTAAATACTGTATTGAGTGCAAATTCATTTTTTGCAGGATCGATAAAGTCATGGTGTACCTGAGAAACAAGCTGAACATATTTTTTACGTTCATCTGCACTTCTTGGATAGAATGGAATAGCATATTCTGGCCATTTCCATTCAGCAAACCATTTAGAGAAGAATTCAAGTTTACCACTTAATGTATGGAACCCTTGTTTTGCTTCATCTTCTACAACCACACCGATTTTCTTCTCTCCACCAAAGACATGATCTTCCACTTTAATAGTACCAAATTCATCAATAGTGACTTCATCTTCTGCATATTCATGACCATGCGCGATGTATTTACCATTTTCTTTTTTCAGTTCTCTCTCTTGTGGTCTAAAGATATGATCTTCTTCTAACCATGTACCCATATCTCTCATCATCTCATAGTTCGGGAACTTAGAATCAGGATATTTCTCTTTTGCTACACGTCTAAGATTTGGTAATTTATCAAATGCTGCTTGATACCATTCTGGAATAGTAATAGCTCTTGTTGGATCAACTTTTGAAGCCCAGAATTTTCTCACACCAAGACTACCATCTGGATCTACATGATGTACCATGATGTTTGCCCAGAACTCTACCTCTTCCCAAATCTCACCAAGACCAGAAGCCATGTG
>CAZQOC010000074.1:0-7220 GCA_964594745.1 uncultured Sulfurovum sp. | reverse complement strand
CTCAGGGTTACCAATCTGACCTTGCAAATAATCTTTATGCTCATTGACATATCCTCTTACACCATCCCAAAATGCCCATTGTGTATCTGTGTCAATATTCATTTTCACAGCACCATATGAGATAGCTTCTCTAATATCACTCAGTTCAGAACCTGATCCGCCATGAAATACAAAGTCCACAGGTTTAGACTCAGTACCAAACTTCTCTTCAATGTATTTCTGAGAATTATCAAGTATTTTAGGTGTTAAAGATACATTACCTGGTTTGTACACCCCATGCACATTACCAAATGATGCGGCAATAGTAAAGTTAGGAGAAACTTTCATAAGCTCTTTATAGGCATAAGAAACCTCTTCAGGTTGTGTATAGAGCAGAGAATTATCTATGTCTGTATTGTCTACACCATCTTCTTCTCCACCTGTGACACCTAGTTCTATCTCAAGTGTCATACCCATTTTAGACATACGCTCCAAATACCTTTTACACGTAGCAATGTTCTCTTCTATAGGCTCTTCAGAGAGGTCAATCATATGTGAAGAAAAAAGAGGTTTACCATTTGCCTTAAAGTGTTCCTCTCCTGCATCCAAAAGTGCATCAATCCAAGGAAGCAGTTTTCTTGCTGCATGGTCAGTATGAAGCACAACTGGTATGCCATAGGCTTTTGCTACAGTATGTACATGTTGCGCACCTGAAATACACCCAAGTACCGCTGCTTCAGAGGAAGGCAAACCTTTACCTGCATAGTATGCGCCACCACCATTGGAAAACTGAACAATCACAGGTGAATTTACTTTTTTTGCAGCTTCTAGTACAGCATTCACTGAAGAAGTACTCACTACATTGACTGCAGGAATAGCAAAACCTTCATCTTTTGCTATGTTAAATAACTTCTGAAGGTCTTCACCCGTAACCACACCTGCATCAATGACATCTAAGACTTTTGTAGACATTAAAAATTTCCTATTTTAATTTAATTTTTGCTTTTTTCATCAGTTTACTTACTACTTTTTCTTGAGCAAGTTGCGCTTTTATACCATTTTTAGCTTGTGAAAAAGGAGGAATTTTCTTCTTACTTTTCATTTTTTTAGCCATTTTTTTCATTTTATTATAGGCATTTTTAGCTTCTTTATCTGAGATTCTAATCTTAGACATTTTTTTCTGCATCCAAAAACCAGCCAATGCTGCTTGCTTTTCTTTTGCTGTTAATTGTTTTCTTGCTGCTGCTGCAACTAACTTAGAAGGAGCCATCATCTCTATCAGTTGTTTTCTACCTTCTTTTGGAAGCTTAGCCCAAGTCATTTTGCCCTTAGTCAATGCTTTTAATGCCTTATTGGCTTCTTTTACTGTAATTTTCATACCATTCACTGTACCTGCTGTAGATGCCGATGCCATAGATGTACTGAGCACTAATCCTAATCCAATTGTCACTAAAAGCTTTTTTAATTGTGTCATTTTGTTTCCTTTTTGTCTGATATTTTATCTAATTTTTCTGATGATTCATTGCTTTGACTACTTGGTACCGTTTTATTACTGTCAAAATTGACAGTAATATTGACATTTTTCATAAGATGAGCCATGATTTCTTTTTCAATAATTTCATTTTTAAGATTTTCACCAAGACTAATATACGGAGGAATTTGTGCTTGGGGATTGACAGCCAATGCTTTCGCTTTCTTAGCTTCATAGAGTGCTAACATTTGCTCATTTGTGACTTTTGTCGTTGCGCGTTGTTTTTGTAGCCATGCCTGACTTAAAACAGCCTCTTTTTCATCTTTTGTCAAGTTTTGATCAATATCAGCTTGTAAAACAATAGGTCTAGCCAATTCTTTTATCAGCACTAAACGCTGCTTTTTATCTAACTTATCAAAATCTGTCACTTTACCTTTTGTCACGAGTTTCAAATAATGATCTGCAGATTTTTTATGTATCTTTTGACCATTTACTATAGCCACAACTGCTTTAGCTGGTCTACTTTTAAAGTGCTTGATAGCATACATTCTTTGCAAATCTTTTAAAACCATAAGACGTTGTTTTTTGGGTAACAGGTCTAAATCTTTTATTTTACCTTTGGTTGCTTTGGTTATGTACTTGTCTGCTTCTCTTTTATGTACAGGTTTTCCATCATTATACCGACCTATGACAGCAGAAGCGGGTCTACTTTTTCGTGCCTGATTTATCATTCTCTGTTTAGGTTTTGCACCAACGCTTACACCGTTTAGATTCACCATTCCTGATGAATCTTTGGTATGTAAGATGTTAGTTAAAGAATTTTTGAGTGCATCTGCAGATAGAGTACTCATTAAAAAAGCAGAAGTCAACCCCAAGACAATTAAAAATTTTTTCATACTTCTCTTTCTGTTATTTCTAAACTATTTCTTTGTTCCATTAGTATCTGAAGAAGGTTTAACAATGGTTGCTTTGCTTTTAAGCTCTTTTGCTACCTCTGCTATTTTTGTAGCAAACTGTTTTTGTTTAAGTGATGCAATGATTTTATCTTTTACTTGTTCGTAAGGTACAGTTGATGCATCTTTCTTACCTTCAAGATAAATAACATGATAACCAAATTGTGTTTTTACAGGTTTTTTTGTAATTTCTCCTACATTAAGCGCCCATACCGCTTTTGAAAAAGCAGGTACCATTTGACCTTTTGCAAAATTACCAAGGTCTCCACCTTTTGGTCCAGAAGGTCCAGTAGATTTCGCTTTTGCAAGTTCAATGAACTTCGCTTTAAGTGCATCACCTTTTAACTCTTTCATCTCATCGATGATTGCTTGTGCATCTTTTTCATCTTTTACCAAAATATGTCTCGCATGAAGAGAAGCTTTTTGAACAAATTTGTCTGCATTCTTGTCATAAAAAGCTTTTGCTTCGCTATCACTTACCACGGCATTATCCATCTGTGTTTTCATCCACATATTTACAAGAAGTTCTTCTTTTATTTTTTCCATATTTCTTTTGAACTCTGGTTTTTTTTCTATGCCTTCTTTTGCTGCTAACTCTGTAAAAAGTTCTTTTTCAACAAGTCTATCTACAATCATCGCCTGTTGAGACTTATCCAATTGTGAAAAGTGTGATTGTGGTGATGAAGCATTTACAAATGTTTCTGCCTCTTGCTTTGTGATGTTTTTACCATTTACAGTTACCAAAATATCTGACGCTGTAAGTGCTGTTGCCATCATAGCCACAGTAAGTAGTGAAGTTTTTGCTAGTTTTAACATATTTTATTGTCCTTAGAAGTATTTTAATTTAGAAAGAAGTATATCCCTCTTGGGTAAATCATTCATTAATGTGGTAATATTTTAGTCTTATTATATTTAGAGCAAGGTTTGAACAATGGCAAAAATAAAAAAAGCAAGCAAAAAAGAGATAGAAGAGATAAAAGCACTCTTTTTACAACACTATCCAGATTCGCTCACGGAACTAAACTACACAAATCTCTACGAACTGCTCATTGCAGTCATGCTCTCTGCGCAATGTACAGACAAACGTGTTAACATCATCAGCCCTGCTCTTTTTGAAGCTTATCCAGACCCTATTAGCCTTGCCAATGCTGACTTAGATGAAGTAAAGTCCTACATCAATACCTGTTCTTTTTTTAACAACAAAGCCAAAAACCTCATCAAGATGGCACAATCAGTCGTAGAAAATTATGGTAATGAAGTACCCTTGGAGCGTGATGAACTTGTCAAACTTGCAGGTGTGGGGCAAAAAACTGCCAATGTTGTCATGATAGAGTATGCAGGTGCCAACCTCATGGCTGTTGATACCCATGTGTTTCGTGTGGCACATCGTCTAGGTCTCAGTGATGCCAAAACAGCTATCAAATGTGAAGAAGAACTTACGAAGAAGTTTAAAACTGATTTACATTTATTGCATCAAGCTATGGTGCTTTTTGGGCGTTACAGATGTAAAGCCCTCAAGCCTGAGTGTGAAGGGTGCTTTATGGCAGCACACTGTAAAACCACTCAAACCTTTAAGGTCTAGACTCTCTTTAAAATTCCACGCAAGACTTCATAGGTACGTTCAACCGAATCCAAATCTACTTCCTCTCGTGTTGAATGTGGGTAACGTATGGTAGGTCCAATGGAAGCGAACTTCATAGCAGGGTATTTCTCTGCGATTACACCACATTCCAATCCTGCGTGAATCGCCATCATTTTTGTTTTTCCAAAGACAGCTTTCATCTCATTACTCACTAAGTTTGTGAATGTTGAAATATCTGGTTTCCATGCTGGGTATTTGTCTTCTACTTTTACTTCAAAGCCGTAAGAGCTAAACATATCTACAGTCTCATGTGTTATGTTTTCCAATTCCTCTGCACCCATAGCACGTGCCGAAGTCTCTATCTTCACACCACCTTTTTCATCTGCTGTGATAATTGCAAGGTTAATGCTCACATCAGGTATGCCAAGCGCTTTATTCATCGCATGTACACCATGTTTAAAGTGATCTATAAGCGCTATAATCTTTTCTCCCTCTGCTAATATTTTAGGAGATTCATTCAAAGCACGTACCGTTACATCTCCATCATCTTCCAATACTTTTTCACTTCTTACGATAGCCACTGCATTTGCAGGAATGGAGTTACGACGTTCCCCTGCATAAATAGAAGCTAACTGTGTCACGCCATGCGCTACCAAATACTCTCCAAGCACTTTAATGGCAGAAGGTATGCCCTTGTCTATATCCACACCAGAGTGTCCCCCAACCAAGCCTTTGGCTGCCACTTCATAACACGTACCTTTCCCATCTACATAACTGTCTTGCTTGAATGCTGTAATATCTGCACCCCCGGCACATCCTATGTAAACCTCTGCTTCATCTTCAGAGTCTAAGTTCAACATATACTGACTCTTTAAGTCAAAAGCCACCTCATTTGCCCCTATGAGTCCTATCTCCTCATCTGATGTGAGTAAAAATTCTAGGTCAACACCTTCATCCATCAGTTGCATCATCATCGCTATTGCCATACCATTATCTGCACCTAGTGAGGAGTCTTTGGCTCTCATGACACCATTTTCAATATATGTTTCTATCACAGGCGCTTTACCCATACAGACCATATCATAGTGCGCCTGTAGACACAGATTAGGTCTACCTTTATGAATGTAAATATTTTTAACTTCATCGACCTCAACGCTATAGTCTCTCTGTCTTGCAAAATCAACTAAAAACTCTAGTAATTTATCGGCTTCTTTACTACAATGAGGTATTTGTGTGAGGGTTTGAAAATGTTCTATAATGGGTGACATGCATATCCTTATTTATAATTACCAAAATTATAGTACAATCCCATAAAAATTAGGATACCAAAATGTGCCTCATCGTTACCATCATTATGTTTGTACTCTCTGTTCAAAACCTCTACCAAGCACACTGGCTTATAGGCTCAGTACAACTACTTATCTCTTTTGGATTTTTATTTTTGCTCTTACGCAACATACGTCAAGCCCAATGTGACAGAACAGGTAACTGTAACACTTGTGTATTGCCTGATTTCATCACCAAACTATTTAAAAAGAAAGAGGAAAATTGATGGAACACTTTTTTACCTGCCCATACTGTTGGGAACGCATTTCCATGATATTAGATCCAGAAGAAGAGACAAGTGACTACATAGAAGACTGCGAAGTGTGCTGTAGACCTATAGAGCTGTTTTTTACATTTTCGGGTGAGTGCTTAGTAAGTTTTGAAGCACGTAAAATGGAAGGTATCTAATAAAAGAGTTTATAGATGATGGTGAATACAGCTATCATTCCTACCGTCCAAAGCAGTGCATTTTTTACATCTTGTGAAGGGTTCAATGTACCACAGTGAGGGCAAGACTTTATACCCTTTTCTATCTTACCTTTACAATAACTACACTGCATCCTCAACCTTTTTAAATCTTGGTACCATCACACCCTCTACCTCTACTTGTTCAACAAACATCTCATACGGACGTACCCACATGCCTTGCTCACCATACAGAGCCTTGTAGACTACCATCCACTCTTCTGTTTCTGAGTGCCTTGCAGTCATATAGACTTCATACATGTTACCTTTGTAATGTTGGTATAGTCCTTTTGCTAACTCCATTGCTATGCCTTAAACTTTTTGTGCTATTGTAGCTTAATTACATTTATGAGGACACTATGACAACTTTAGCGCAACTAGAAACCAAATATCACTTTAGCTACCCAGAACTTTATAAAACCCTCTTTGAAGCCGATAAACTAAACTGGATGAGAGGTTTTGAAGACCCCCTACCTAAAGGCAAAATATGGGCAGACGATGTCTACCCTACCCTCAAAGAAAACCCACCTCTTTTACTCCACTCAGGAGGCTCAGACTTTGAACTGCTTACACCCCAAGCCATACTGGATTTTGACTTCCCCCAAGAGTGGGATACTGACACCCATCACTTCATCCCTTTTGCCAAAACAGCAGAAGGCAATACCTATGCCTTTTATGACAATGGAGAAAAAGAAACACCTATCATTCTCATCTGGGAAGATGATGAAGCAGAGTATGTCGCTAAGAACTTTGAAGACTTTATCTTTAGAAAGATGCTAGAAGCCGCAGATGACATAGACAAAGACGACCTCTACGCAGACTATGGGAAAGACAATCCTATGGAGCTCTACCGTGCAGACCTCAAAGCAGACTTGGAAGCCATACGCCCCTATTTGAATGATGCATATGTTTCTATACTCGACGAAGCCTACAATGGTGAAGTACTTGAAACCCTCATAGCCTATGGGTTTATGGGTGAGAAACCTGTGAAAGATGTCATCAAAGAATTGTTAGATTTTGAGTTGATGGGTGAGGTGTTTGAGCATGAGAGATAAAAGTATGTCAATTTGACATATTTTTGTATAAAACTCAAAAAGTGGGTTATAATTTGAATGCAGTCTGATTAGTTGTTTCTCAAACAACAGGTTACGACTGCTGTTTGATATTCGCTAGTTAAATTTTAACTGCGAAAGGTGGTGAATGATATGGAACTAATCATATTCATTTTGTCGATTATATTAGCTATCTTACGATATCTGAATAGTCACTAACCATTCAGAGGGAGCTAACGCTCTCTCTTCAAACATTATTTTATCATAATATTTTTATTTTTCAAAACACCGTAGGGTGTTGTGCGATCACAACACCAAAAATATTGGCTATGCATGTATTCAACTTCATGGTGTTGTCATGGGACAACACCCTACACCCTCTTGTTTCTCAG
>CAZQOC010000073.1:0-7221 GCA_964594745.1 uncultured Sulfurovum sp. | reverse complement strand
ATGAAAGTGAGATATTTTTAAGCGATACTCTTGGATTAGGTATAAATTACACAGAAAATACACCCAAATTTAACTAAAATAGCTGTATGATAAATCAAAAATAAAGAACCTAATATGTATAAAAAACTAATACTTTCTACCCTGCTTCTAGTTTCGTTTTCTCCGTTGCAAGCAGACTATCTGCTTAAAGTCAGTAAACGTTTACACAGCAAAATTGACCGTATGCCAAAAGGTGTGGTCAAAGATATGAAAAAAATTCCTCAAAACCCTGCGTATTATGCCAAGCAAATCAAACCTTTTTCTAAAAGCAGACAGAAGCAACTAGACAGGCAATTCAACAAAAAGTACTTCAAGCCTTGGACACTTTCTTCTCTTGATTTACCTAAACAAGACTTTGGATGGGAAGTGCGTTTTGTACAAAAAAAACCGATTTACAGAGCCAATGGTTCAGTTATACGCGCTTCTGTTTATAATAAGTGGATAGACAATGCCCACTATGAAGCGATTGATAGTAAAAAATATAAAGCTATTACTGTCAAACGTACAAATGTAAAAGCACTCCCTACTTCTGCTGCATTTTACCGAAACCCCAAAAAGACAGGAGAAGGCTTCCCTTTTGACTACAATCAGAACTCAGCACTGCACATCAATGTCCCACTGCTTATTTCTCATTTCTCACGAGACAAACGCTGGGCTTTTGTACGTGCTTCTTACTCTTTTGGATGGGTGAAAACGAGTGATTTAGCCTTGGTAGACAGCAAGTTTATCAAGTCATTTAAAAATGGGGATTATGCTATGGTCATCAAAGATGATATGAGACTTTATGATGAGAACCAGAAAGCTCTCTCGCTTGTAAAAGCAGGCGCACTCTTTCCCATAGCAAAAGACGGCAAGTCCTATCTTGTAGCAAAACGCAATACAAAAGGTCACGCCAGCATCCATAAAGTCAAAGTAGAAAATCCTAAACATATAGCTAAAAAGCCTTTGGCATTTACCCCAAAAAATGTCGCTATGCTAGCCAGAGAGTTTTATGGTGAGCCCTATGGATGGGGTGGAGGGTATGAGTGTCGTGACTGTTCGGCAACCACACGAGATTTTTTGGGTGCTTTTGGGATATTTTTACGTCGTAACTCTAGCAAACAAGCCAAAGATGGTACACCTATAAAAATCAAAAATTGGCCAAAAGCCTATAAAAAGAAATTTATCAACCAGAATGCTAAACCTTTTAGATCTTTGCTTTATGTTCCAGGTCACATTGTACTCTATCTGGGGCAATTTAAGGGAGAACCTGTCATCATGCATACCTACTGGGGCATACGTAAAACTGATGGCACAAAGCTTGTGACAGGACGCACTATCATCACCACTACAGAACCTGGGAAAGAACGCAAAGATGTCAAAGAACGCTCTAAACTCATCAATACTTTAAAGAGCATCGTAAATTTTTGACATTTTTTAGATAAACTTACACTATGAGAAATAAAGAAAAAATTAAGATATTTACGACCACAATCACGGCAGGAGAGCACAAAGGCAAGAAGATAGAGATACCAGATATCTTTACCACCAGAAGCTCCAAAGGCATACTTAAAGAATCTCTTTTTAATACCCTACAATTTGATATCATAGACAAGAACTTTGTAGAAATCTTTTCAGGTTCTGGCTCCATAGGGCTCGAAGCGCTAAGCCGTGGGGCAGGACAAGCTTACTTTATGGAATACAACAAAACTGCTTACCGATGCCTAGAGGGCAATGTGAAACGTATAGATGCATCAAAGTCCCACCTCTTTTATGGGGATAGTTTTGAAAAGTTTGCTACGGTGTATGATATGGTGAAAAAAAGTAATGAAAAAACATACTTTTATTTTGATCCTCCCTTTTCCACACGTGATGGAATGGATGATATCTACGATAAAACCATAGCACTCATCAACAGCATAGAGCCAGAGGTTTGTGAACTTGTCATCGTAGAGCATATGTCCAATTTGGATATGCCAGAAAATATCGGCAGACTAGATAAAATGAAAAAAAAGAAGTTTGGTAGAAGCACTATGACTTACTACAAACCAAAAAAAGTATAAAGGAAGTCATGATGGCACGTACTAAAACAGAAGACCATATCGCACTATTTATAGACTGTGATAATATTTCACATAAAGCTATAGAGGGCATCATCAACGAGCTTAGTAAGTATGGTGTAGTGAACATACGCCAAGCCTATGGAAACTGGACAAAAGACAACCTCAAAAACTGGGAAGACAAACTCTTAGAGTTTGCCATCAAGCCCATACAACAGTTTGACTACTCTAAAAACAAAAATGCTACCGACATACTCATGACCATCGATGCCATGGATTTACTACATACGAAAGATATAGATGCCTTTGCTTTTGCAACTTCTGACTCTGACTTTACACCTGTGGTAATGCGTGTACAAAATGAAGGTATCAAAGTATATGGTTTTGGAGAGAAAAAAACACCTAAACCGTTTATGGCAGCGTGTTCACAGTTCATCTTTACTGAAAAACTCATGACAACAGCCACTCAAGACAGTGAAACAATCGATGTTTTGACAGCCCCTGTGCGTACATCAGGCAAAGAGATGCGCCAAGACACATGGCTAGTCAATGTACTCAGAACTGCCGTAGAACAAACCATGGATGAAGACGGTTGGGCAAACCTTGCAAACATTGGTCAATACATTAGCAATTCTACTTCATTTTCTCCTATAAATTTTGGATACAAAAAACTCTCAAATCTCATAGATGAGATAGACCTATTCGATGTCTATGTTGATGAAGAGACAAAAATAATGAGCATACGTGATAAGAGAATGGGGAATTAAATGAAAAAAGAAGAAAAACTTGCTCTAAAAAAGGAATACAAGATAAACTACCCTGAAATCACAAAACTCACTACAGACAAAGATCTCGCTGATATTTTTTGTAAAATTGGCACAATTCTAACTTCATCTCTACATCCTAAAGAGGTCATAAACCGTGTCATGAGTCTTATAGGTAACTATTTTTCACCAGAAAATTGGTCATTATTATTAGAGGAAGAGTCTACAGGACGTCTTAAATTTGAAATTGTCAGAGGAAGAGATGCAGATAAACTTAAAAGTATTTATATTAACAAAGGAGAAGGAATTGTAGGATGGGTATGCGATAACGCACAACCAGCTATTGTTGAAGATACCTCTAAAGATTCCAGATTTAGTCCTCGTATAGATAACATGATGGGATTTACCACGCATTCTGTTGTATGTGTCCCGTTACTGAATGGTCAAAATAAAGTCATAGGGGCTATTGAACTTGTCAATAAAGTTGCATCACCCTCAAGTAAATCTTCGGATATAATGAACACAACCATTATTCCTAGTTATAAAAGTTTTACCCAAACAGATATGAAAATACTCTCCTCCATCGCTACATTTACGGGTATTGCCATAGAAAATGCCTTTTTATACAAAAAAGTTGAAGAGTTAGCCATGGTGGATTCGCTAACGGGTATCAATAATCGCTACTATTTTAATGAAATCTTACAACAAGAAACAGAAAAAGTAAAACGATATGGAAGAACAATGTGTTTGCTTATGATGGATGTAGATAATTTAAAAACAATTAACGATACCTTTGGACATGTAGTTGGAGACAAAATTCTTAGTTCTTTAGCAGATATATTAAGAGTATCCGTACGTGAATCTGATTTTTTAGCCCGTTTTGGTGGTGATGAATTTGTCATCATTATGCCAGAAGCTAAGGAGCAGGATGCACTTATCTTATCTAAGAGAATCCAAGAAATGATTTCAAGATGGAATGCAAAAGAAGCTACACCAGGACTTACTCTTAGCATTAGTATTGGTGTACATGAAGCGAATCAAAACAATGTAAATAAAATTCTCATAGATGCAGATAAAGATTTATATCAATCAAAAATCTTTAAAAAGAAACCCGAGGAACTCACATCACCTGAAGAGATGCAACGCTATTTATGGTTTAATCTTGAGGATTAACCTCTCTTCTATTTTTTTTCAGACTCCACAAACTCACCTTTTACAAGCCCTGCTTCATGTAAAAACTGTGAAGGTTTGTAGTCTATCTTTTTTATTTTATCAAATTTGGCAAGAGAAAGGTAGAGTTTATCTTTGGCACGTGTAACTGCTACATAAAAGAGTCTGCGCTCTTCTTCTATGCTTGACATCATCTTTCGGTTGGGAAAGCGTCCATCTACAAGATCGATAACATAGACTTCGGAAAACTCTAACCCTTTAGATGCATGTACAGTAAGTAAATTGACGCCCTCACCTTCACTGAGTTCATTCCCACCAAGTACCATCGCATTGACAAAGCGTCTTAGCTCTTTATATTGACGTGAAATATTTAACAGTAGTGCTGCTTTTTTCTCTATGCGCTCTTTGGCTATTTTTTTCTTCTCTTCATCTATCTCACCAGACTTTAGTCTGCCTCTTTGTGTCGCCAAAAGTTCTACTATACCTTTGTAAAGGCTAGAAGAGATGGCATTTTGTACGATGTCTGCTGGGTTGTCTAGCTGGTGTACAGCATGCATCAAGGTATGAAACTCTTTGAAGTACGTCACGGCATCAGATGTGAGCTTAGGATGTTTAAGTAAAGGATGTGCCATCAGTCTGTCATCTAGCCCTAAAGTGCTAAACCTCGCTGCTGTGCCTATCTCCTGGTCATCATCAAAAAGTCCAAGTTGTACATTTTTATTGGGATTGAGCTTGGGTAAATCATGCACTTTTGGGTACAACACACCTTGCATAAAACGCCCCTCACCAAAATGCAAAAAACACTGAAACAGTTCTTTAGAAAGTGCCGATCCTACTCCTCTTGCATACTCAAACACATGAATGAACGCCATCATATCTTTAGGATTGACCAACAATGACATAAAATCAAGTAAAAACTTTATCTCTTTGGCATCAAAAAAACTCGTCCCGCCCTTGCGCTTGCAACTAATACCATATTCACGTAATGATGCTTCTACCCCATCAGCTGAAGAGTTATTACGAAATATCACTGCTATCTGGTCATTAGGTACATGGGTATGCTTAATATTTTGGGCTATAGATTGGTATTGTTCAAAAAGGTCATTGTACATGAGCAGTCTAGGGGGATGCGTTTTGCCATGCCGTCCTACCTCTAGCTTTTTAGGATAGATACGTTCATTACGTTCGATGACTCTGTTAGCAAGAGAAAGTATGGGTGCAGTGGAACGATAATTTGTTTTAAGAGTATAAACAGTAGCATTGGGATAACGCGTAGAGTATGTGGCTATGTTCTCTATATTTGCCCCATTAAATGCATAGATACTCTGATCATAATCTCCTACACAAAAAAGTGACTCAGGTTTAAGTGCATCTATGAGTGCTGACTGCAAGGTATTGGTATCTTGATATTCATCTACCAACACCTCTTTAAAAGGAATCATTTTTTCTTCTAGGTGACTTTTCATACGTAAAAGCAAGTCATTAAACGAGGCAAAACCGTAGTCTACTTTTTCGCGTTCAAACTCTTCAGCAATGTCCATATAAATATCCATTACAGGTTCATGCTCTTCATATTTTTCTAAAAACCATGTATCAAAACCATCAAGTGAAGCATTTTGGTACAGTGAATACTGTTCATACAAATAGGTGGCAGAAAAAGGTTGCATTGTGAGGTTCATACGCTCAAAGTTACGTTTTTCGTAAATACTTCTAAACAGTGTTTTCAGTTCTGCAGGTTGTTTGAGTACCAAGTTTGGATGTAATTCTTTGAGCCAACGGTAACTTACCGCATGGAAAGTGCCTGCTTCTATCTTACTCACCACTTTTTTAGGGAAAAATCGCTCCAGACGAGCAATCATCTCTCCTGCAGCTTTATTGGTAAAAGTAAGTAGTAAAATACTGGATGGTTCAACACCAGAGTGGAGTAAATGTGCGATACGTCCTACAATAGTAGACGTTTTTCCCGTCCCAGCAGAAGCGATAATAAGATTATGTCCTAAAGGTGCGGTAGCAGCAGCAAGCTGCTCATCATTAAGCAAAGAGAGAGGCAACTAGTTTTGACCGAGTATGTAGTAGGTGTTTTTATCTGCTACTTGTTTGAGTTCAAGTTTATATTTATCTGCCCAGTGTTTCACTAAATTTGTAAATGCAGAAAGGTTATCAGCCGAAGAGTCCTCTTCGCATTTTATTTTCAAATAATTCTCTGAATTTGACATTGCAATAAAAGCTTTTTCCACAGCCAAAGCATCATTAAAAGAAAGCAGATGCTGCGAAAATTTATCAAAGCCTTTCGTATTGTCAATAATATCATTCATTTGATTGAGTGTCTGTTCACTTTTTGCGTACCCAAGTTGTGCTAAAAGTGCTTCTGGTGTAAGATCAAGATGCATAGTAATCCTAAGTCATAAATTAAAAATTGATTGTAACAAAATTTTGTTTAGAACTCTGGCAATTCAGACAAATGCTATAAGTAAAATATATTTCATGAATTGAAGCACAGGAAGATGTACTTCCTGTAAGGTGTCAAAATGGAAGAAACGTTTTAAAACAGAGTATCCCTAGAGACGTCTACTCTAGCTATCAGTTCTCTATAGTGTTCAAGGTTTTGAAATGCTTTTTCATAGCGCCAACGTAAAACAAATTCAATGATTTCATTTTTAAGATTCTCTTCTAATGTTTCAGCTTTACCAAAATATCCCAATGAAATATTTTTAGCTTTCTTTTTTCCATTTTTGTCAGGTTCGTACGTAATCGCAATCACTTGAATATACTTACCAGCACGTACTTCTGCAAAATCTTCTTCTTTGAGCCCTATACCAGAAAGGTTCATCGCTTTATAGATAAAAATATTATCAAAATCTGGTGATTTTTCAAATATCTTAAGCTTTTCATAGAGTACTTTTACACGTACTATATTTTCTTCTCTTACGGTATCATTGCTACTCTCAGTGCTCTTTTGTATGTGAGTATCGGTTTGTTGAATGGGTGTAGTTTCTACTTTATTTTCTGTTTCTGACGGTACAGATGAAACATCACTTGGAAGCTTTTCTTTTTGCTCCAATTTATCTTCCAAACGACTGGTTAGTGCTCTAAGTTTATCTAAACTACTTGACATAAATTCCCTTTATTTGGGGCATGTTGAGCCCTTTATAAATACATATTAGAAAATATTGTACATCATATTTATTAATAAATAGATTAATTAATAT
>CAZQOC010000072.1:0-7284 GCA_964594745.1 uncultured Sulfurovum sp. | reverse complement strand
TTGTTGTTCCAGTAGGTACAGTGGAAAATCAGTATGAGATTAAACAAAGTGCTATTGATGTATGGGACAGAAAACTTTCACAAATTCATGAAAAGAAAGTGTGGTTAAAACGATGATGACACATCCTCAATTTGCAGTAGTGGGACATCCGAATAAAGGTAAAAGCTCTATTGTCGCTGCGTTGGCGATGGATGACTCTGTGCAAATATCTGATACGCCTGGGACAACCACGAAACAGCGTTCTTTCCCTTTGCGGGTTGATGGAAAAATTCTTTATGAACTTTTTGATACACCTGGATTTCAAAGAGCAAGACATGTGTTGGCATGGTTAGAAAAACATGAAGTAAGTGCAGACAAGAAACAAGACGTCGTACGTGCATTTATCAATGAGCATAGAGAAGATGAACGCTTTGCTGATGAAATACAATTACTAGAACCTATCATGAATGGTGCAGGTATTATTTATGTGGTAGATGGGTCTAAACCTTATGGAAAAGAGTATGAAGCAGAGATGGAGATACTGCGCTGGACAGGACAACCTTCTATGGCACTCATAAACCATATAGAGGCATCTGATTATAGTCAGGAGTGGAAACGTGCGTTAGAACAGTATTTTAGGATGGTACGTACCTTTAATCCAATGCAGACAACTCTGTCCCAACATATGACAATACTAGAAAGTATGGCACAACTCAAAGAAGAATGGATAGCACCTGTAAAAGCCTCTATGAAGCTTTTTGAACAATATCATGAGCAAATGTTAAATCGTAGTGCATTCTTGATTACAAAGTTGATATATACTTCAACCTCTTTAGTGGAAGAATTGGGATTTGATACAGATAAAGCAAGCGAAGAAGATAAAGAAAAGATAGAGGTTCTTTATAAAGATAGACTGAGAGAACTTGAGGAAGATACACAAAATCAAATAGAATCAGTATGGAATCATGAGCACCTTCAATTAACGCAGCCCAATATGACTTTTGAGGGTATGGATTTGTTTTCAGAAGAGTCTGCCTCTGTATTTGGTCTTACACAAAAAGAGCTTATCGTGACAGGTGCAACCTCAGGTGCAGTGACAGGTGCGGGGATTGATTTACTTTTTGTTGGGCATACACTTTTGGTAGGAAGTGCTATTGGTGCTGTGGTTGGTGGTATCGGTGCTTACTTTGGGTTTAAAGAACTTTCTGAAGTTAAGGTATTGGGACGGACACTAGGAAAAAAATATCTCCAAATTGGCCCTATGGAAAATAGAAATTTCCCTTACATTTTGCTTGGGCGTGCATTGTATCATACTGTAAAAGTATCGAAACGTTCACATGCCTTGCGTGAGATGACAGCGTTAAAAATGGATGCTGGGTTTAAAGAGAAATGGTTAGATGAAGATTTAAGAAAATCTTTAGAGAAATATCATAAACTGTTTCGCTCAGGAAAAGAAGTAGAGGCTGAGGTTTTGAAGGAGTATGAAGGACTTGTTCAAGAGGTGTTAGAAAAGTTGGTAGGAAATTGAATGCTTAGGTTAATCAGAGGATTCAATTAAACCAACTTCCCAATCCCCATTAAAATCACCACAGATAAAAGTCCACCTGCGATGCCAGCGAGTACATCATCGAGCATTACACCCATACCACCCTTAAGCTCTCTATCTATCCACCCTATGGTAGAAGGCTTCCAGATGTCAAAGAGACGAAATGCAGCGAAGCTGAAGATGATGGCGAGTATCTCCGCATAAGGGTAGGTCATAGTCATCGCCGTGGAGTGTGCTATCATAAGGCTTAGCCACATACCTGCGGCTTCGTCTATGACGATATGTTGTTGGTCGTGTAGACCTGTACTGTTTTCGTATTTGTTTATTTCAAAAATACCTATGACCGTAATAGCAAGAGTAAGTATAAAGAGTGTTTCCATCCCTAAGTAGTAAAGCACGGCAACGCCTATAGGTAAAGAAGCGAGTGTGCCTACTGTACCAGGTGCTTTTGGACTGAGTCCTGCACCACCAAAGGTTAAAAAAAGTTTTTGCAGTGTCATACTATGCCTTTATGTAAGTGATGAAGTTTGGTAGAGTTGGATGAGTTTGAGGTAAAATTGCTCCTCGCTTTGCTGTTCAAGTAGACCTGAACCTGGCATAAGTGAGTAGTGCATCTCTTGGAGGTTTTTAAAACGCTCAGGAAAGAGTGCTGCTAAAATATTGGCAGAGACTTCTTTTCTCATGAGTATAGAAGGCGGGATAAGACCAGATTGTATGAGTGACATAATTGAATCAGAATGATAGTGTACATGATGATGTTGCCCATGCGGACAGGTAGTGGTACTGACTAAGGTTTTACATGTATCACAGTAGACATATTCATCTACGGTTTTAATGTGAATATCTATATCTTTACAATGATCAAACACAGATGTGAGTCTGTTTTTATCGTAGTAGAGCCCTAGACCTCCATGGTTCTTTCCTATAACAAGCTGATGACACCCATAGTTTTTTGCCAAGAGTGCATCAACAATGAGCTCATTGTATCCTGCAAAAATATAGGTATTTTCAAAAGGTACAATGAGTACTTTGTTGCGTGGTAAAAAGTTTTCTACGAAAGTTTCCAATGCACTATGGCGTATGTCATAGCGAAGACCCTCTGTTGTAAAGGGTTTACGTAAAAAAATGATGAGTAAATCACTATCAGAGATGGCTTGGCGTATCATACGCTCATGGGCACGGTTTAGAGGATTGGCCGCAAGCATAATGGCAGAGACAAACTTGGCACCTGTCTTGTTTATCATACTTTGTATGCGTTTGATATTATCTTCTATCAGTGGGTAGTTTACTTTGTACTCACCAGAAACAGCGATGCTTCCTAGCCTAGCTGTAGTGTTTTTAACCCCAGGATGGGCAGCATCTGAAGTACCATAGATGTTGTTAAGTCTTTGATTTGGGTCTATAGGAAAAGTTTCATCTACGGTGAGTTCTCCTACTTTTTGACCTTCGTTGATAAGATCAACTTTTTCACCTTTTTTTAAACTTTGAAGGATTTGGTGATTTTGTTTACCTCTGGGTGCGAGTACAAAAGCAAAAGGGAAAGGAACACCTTGATAAAATTTGGTTTCATCTACTTCTTTAGCTTCTTTTTGATTCATAAGTTTATCTACAGGAGAGATGAGTCCTGCCTGGACTAAAGCTAAAGTAGAAAGTGCCTCGGTATCAATATAGAGTGATTTATGTGTTGACATGATTTTGCCCCCTTTCTATTTCTTTTTAAAAAGTTCATATTTTTTACGTTTTTCCCATAAACTTTTTCTGGAAATTCCTAACTTTTTAGAAAGCTCTGTATCTGGGAATTTGTATTGAAAAGAATTCACGATAAACTTTACATAATCATCAATGGTCAAAATCTCATTTTGATCGTAGAGTTTTGAATCAGTATTTAGCGTGATAGTTTCAAACTCACATTCAAGTTCAGCAGTACTGCAAAGTATAAACTCATATGCTTTTAGAAGTTCTAGTAATTGCTCTTTGTCTGCTTTTTTAAGGGTGTGCACTTCAGTGATATATAAAATAGATCGAGAAGGGCTATTGATAATTTTTTCTTTCCATGTCTTTTCAGTCAGAGGTATAAAGGTTAGAAGCTTATCATTGCTTTTGGCATATTCAAACACGACTTTGTCTACAAGTCTTTGATAGTTTGTCTCTATGACAAGGGGTGTAGATAGTTTATCTATAGATGTGTCTGTTTTAATATCTTTGAGTAAATTATCCATATACTCCTGATAGAGTTCGGTACGTTTTTTAAGTTCTTGATACTCTTGATAGTGCTCTATTTTACGTAAGAGTTCTTCTATCATAAATGGTTTTACGATATAGTCTTTTGCCCCCAGTTTCAGTGGTTGTGAGACGGTATCATTATTGATATAACTTACCATCAAAATAATAATCTTATCTTTAAATGCTTTGATGAGTGGTGTAGTATCTTGCCCTGGCATATTGGTAGAGAGCAAGTAAACATCTCCCTTGCTCTGCATAGCTTCTTTGATGGAGCTAAATATCACAGTGTCAAAACCATTTTCACCTAATTTAGAGGCAATGCTTTGCGCCAAATAGAGTTCATTTTCTACAATGATTATTTTCATAGTTCTTTCCAATTTGTATATGTTAAATTTGCTATGGCGTGAACAGTCACGCCCTCTTTACGTCCTACAAAACCAAGTTTTTCAGAAGTAGTTGCTTTAATATTGACAAAATTTTGTCGTATTCCCAGCAGTGATGCCAGCGTGCTTTTCATTTCATTTTTGTAAGGTAAAAGCTTAGGTGCTTCTGCCATAATAGTCATATCTATGTTGCCGATAGTAAAACCATAGGTCTCGATACGCTTTACAGTGTCACGCAGGAGGACTTTTGAGTCTGCTCCTGCATACGTATCTTCTGTGTCTGGGTAGAGCTCACCGATGTCACCCAACCCAGCAGCGCCTAAAAGTGCATCAATAAGTGCATGAATAGCCACATCGCCATCACTGTGTGCTTTAAACCCATAATCTACCTCTATGGGTACGCCACACAAAAACATCTGTTTTCCCTCTTCAAAAGGATGAATGTCTATACCAAAACCGGTGAGTGTTCTGTGTGATGCTTCTTTGAGACACGTTACTTTTTGTAAATCTTCAACTGTGGTAAGTTTATGTGCTTTGGTAGAACCTTGCACAAAGTGTACTTGCTCTCCCAAGGATGCAATCGCTGAAGAGTCATCGGTAAAGAGTGTTTCCGTTTGTAATGCTTTTTTGAGCAGTGTTGTGCGAGAAAGTTGAGGGGTTTGTATAATTTTTGTTTTTTCTCTGTCTATGGGATTGCCATCGAGGTAGAGTGTATCCGTGACTGGCAGTACTGGTACAATGCAAGAGGCTTCTTCTTTTGCATTTAAAATACGCTGTATCATATCTGCAGGCACACAGCATCTGGCGATATCAGATACCATGACATACTCAGTGTTTACCTCTTGCAGTGCATTGTTTAATGATGCTTGTCTACTCTTACCACCTTGCACATAGGTATAAGATGCAAAGTTTCGCATAGCAGCAAGCTCTTCTTGTGTAGAAACCACAATGATGTCGTGAAATGCTGCACTTCTTTCAAAGTGCTCTGCAACATGTAACCATAGGGGTATCTCTCCTGTATAGAGCCACTGTTTCTTAACATTGGTACCAAATCGGGTTGAACTTCCAGCACCTAGAAGTATCAAGCTTGTATGTGACAAATTCAGCCTTTATATATGTAACTATTAGTAACGAATTATATCGAGCAATGCTTTATCAAATCTTTAATGAGAGTTTTTTACTCCTATTTTAAAAAATCACTAAAATTTAAACCTCATTTAAGATTTTGGTGGTATAACTCCTTATAACAATTATTCAATATAAAGGAACTACATGACACAAGAAAATGTACTAGAAGCATTAAAAAATGTCACATACCCAGGTTTTACGAAAGATATCGTAACGTTTGGTTTTGTAAAAGATGTACTGGTAAATGGGACAACTGTAGGGTTGACTATAGACATTACATCATCAGCAGATGAAGTCAAAGCACAGCTGAGAGATGAAGCAACCACAGAGCTTAAAAAACTTGGTTTTGAAGATATTAGTATCAATATCAAAGCGCCACAGGCTCCAAAGCAAATGTCCAACTCAGTGAGCGGTAAAAACATTGCACCACACGTGAAAAACTTCGTAATGGTAAGTTCAGGAAAAGGTGGGGTTGGTAAATCAACGACTTCTGTAAACTTGGCGATTGCTATGGCGATGCAGGGTAAAAAAGTAGGTCTTCTCGATGCAGATATCTATGGACCAAATATCCCTCGTATGATGGGTGTCAATGGTCAAAAACCAGAAATCCAAGGGAACAAAGTAAATCCACTTAAAGCCTATGGTGTTGAAATCATGTCTATGGGTTCACTCATGGAAGATGGACAGTCTCTAATCTGGAGAGGGTCTATGATCATGAAGGCGATTGAGCAATTCCTCAGAGACATTTTATGGTCTGAACTGGATGTATTGGTTATCGACATGCCTCCAGGAACAGGTGATGCACAGCTTACACTTGCACAGTCTGTACCTGTTACAGCTGGTATCACAGTTACTACACCTCAAGAAGTATCTCTTGATGATTCACGTCGTTCACTCGATATGTTCCAAAAGTTGCACATTCCAACTGCAGGTATCATAGAGAATATGTCAGGTTTCATCTGTCCATCATGTGAGACTGAGTCAGACATCTTCGGTATGGGAACGACTGTCCCTGTAGCTAAAGAGTATGACACAGATGTCATAGCTCGTATCCCTATAGAGCCAGCGATTAGAGTAGGCGGAGATACTGGTATGCCAGTCACTTACCATAAACCAGACTCTGAAACTGCAAAACGTTACCAAGAAGCAGCGTCTAAACTTCTCGCATTTATAGACAAAGTCAATGCAGAAGGTGGTGCAGACAACTCAGCAGTACAACCTACAACACCTCCAGGTGTAAGTGCATGTAGTACTGGAGCAGCACCAGCCAAAACAGCACCTAAAGCTGAGGGTGAAAGTTGCGGCACAGGATGCGGCTGCCATTAATTTTCGCATTATTTGATGCCATCTTCGTCTTGAAGGCTGGCATCTCTCTTAGTCACTTACTACATGTAAGCTCCTGCGTTCGATACCAATCTTCAAAACAAATCTAACAACAACTAAAGCAAAACTTTTATTTCATTAGATATCTGATTTAGGCTTAGAAAATATGACAATTTGACATATTTTTATAGTAATTTAAAAACCTAAGCTATAATCCACCCGTACCCTTTTACATTTTGGGTAGTGTTTTTACTTTTGTTTCAGACAGGGCTGGGCTAGGAATATATAGCGTGGGTGGTATAAATCTGGAACGAAGGGTGCATTATGGAAACAATGTTTTCCGCATTTACTTTGATTCTTGGAGTAGTGAAAGTTACAATTATGTGGCTTAACTATAAAGAGAATAAGAGGAAAAAGAACACAGACAAAGACTAAAGTCTAGTCTCACAAGGTGATAGGAATTCAGAGTTCCTGTCACTTCTGTGTACCCTTTGCAAAATTGTACAGCAATAACCTTATATAAAAATAAAACTCTATTTACTCTTTTAAGTTAGCTGATACACTCATGGGTACAACGTGCTCTAACTTCCAAATCATTAACAATTTAGAGATTAAAGTATTTAGATTGTAGTCTCCGCCTTCTCCGCCATCTCTTTACTGACACCCATAAAATGGTCATAGTGTTCAGCGTAGTTGTCGAAG
>CAZQOC010000071.1:0-7348 GCA_964594745.1 uncultured Sulfurovum sp. | reverse complement strand
TGGCTCCGGCACGAGGATTCGAACCTCGGACCAAATGATTAACAGTCATCTACTCTACCGCTGAGCTATGCCGGAACATTTAATTTTGTGAATGGGATTATAGGTAAAAAGAGCTTTAAAGTCAATGATTTTCTACGATTTTTTATAAAAAATAACCCCATTTGTTGAAACAATCTTTATTTTCTCTTCTTCCAGCAGTTTTTTCAAACGTATTTGACTTTCTTCGTCGAACAATACATCTATATCTTCCTGAGTTAGAGGACGTTTGGCAAGTGTTTCTAAAATCTCTTCTTCATCATAATGTGAAGCGGATATATCAACCTTTTTACGCGAAGCGATATACACAGGCAGACCACTGTCAAACCAATGGCTAATCTCTAAGAGTGCTTCATAGCTCACAGGTTTTACATCAAAGGCAGGTGGTCGGTCTATCGTTCCTATGTCAATGCGTGTGGGTTGAAGTGTGAGCAGATACTCATTGAGTTTGGCTATCTCTTCTTTGGAATCATTTAAAGTTTTAACGATGAGTATCTCTATGACCAAAGGACCATCATACTTACGTTTAAACGCTAACATCCCTGCTTTGATATTTTCCACATCTATGCCACTATGAGAACGGTCAAGTTTTTTTAGACACTTTTGGGTAGCACAGTCAAGTGAGAGTTTGACTTCATCAAGTTTGAGTAACGCCTCTTGTGTTTTTAGGTCATCAATGGTTGCTGCATTAGAAAGTATAAGTGTCTTGGTAGTGCCTTTAAACGTATTGATTTTATCTATAAGTTCTGACAGATAAGGGTAAAGTGTAGGTTCACCATTGGCAGTGAGGGTGATAAAGTCTATATCTTTATGTTCATCCAGTGCTGTTTTAACCGCTGTTGCTATGGCGTCAACACTGACTACATCATCGTAGGCATCCATGGTCTTGGCAGGGTCTAGCTCACAGTAAAGACAGTCAAAGTTACACTGCTTCTTACCAGGGCTAAGGTCAACCCCTAGAGATTTACCAAAACGGCGAGAATGGATGGGTCCGAAGATGATATTTGACATCTATTTTTTACCAGAAACTCTCTGACACTCGTGAACAAAATGTTTTGCATTTTCTACTGGTACATCGGGTAAGATACCATGTCCTAGGTTAAAGATGTGTCTTTTACCACCCATCACTTCTTGGATAGCTTCTACACAAGCTGTAGTTGCTTCCTTAGAGTAGAGACGGCATGGTTCCATATTTCCTTGGAGTACATACTTATCTCCCAGTTTTTCTTTCGCCAGTGCCATAGGGGTTCCCCAGTCTACACCAAACACATCAAAGTTACCATAGACAAGTCCACGTTCGATGAATGCAGGAATCCCTTTAGGGAACATGATAATAGGTGTATCAGGATATTTTGATTTCAAATAGTCTGCTATCTCTACCATGTATTTCCATGAGAACTCATCATATTTGCCTGGTTCTATCGCTGCTGCCCAAGAGTCGAAGATCTGTACTACATCGATGCCTGCTTCTATTTGTTTTTCCATATAAAGTTTGACTACTTCAGTCACTTTAGCAAGAATGTTATGCAGCAACTCAGGGTTGGAGTACATCATCTTTTTACAAATGTTATAGGTTTTCGTTCCCTGTCCTTCTATCATGTAGGTAGCCAGTGTCCATGGAGCACCTGTGAAACCGATGAGCGCTTTGTCTTCAGCCAACTGCTCTTTGATGAGCTTAATGGTGTCATACACATAGGTGAGTTTACTCGCTGCTTCCTCACCACCGATAAGTCTGTCTAAATCTGCCTGTGTTTCAAGCGGGTCAGAGAACTTTGGTCCTTCCCCTTTGACAAAAGACAAGTCCATACCCATCTCATCTGGAATGACTAAAATATCTGAAAACAAGATAGCTGCATCCACACCCACAATGTCCACAGGTTGCAGTGTCACCTCACATGCTTTTTTAGGGTCATGACAAAGGTTCAGAAAGTTTCCTGCCTCTGCACGTACTGCCATATATTCAGGCAGGTAACGTCCTGCTTGTCTCATCATCCATACGGGTGTGTATGGTGTCTCTTTACCTAGACATGCGTCTACAAATATCTTGCTCATTAATGACCTACCTTACTTAAAAAATTTAATCCTATCGCTAGTGCTGCAATAGAAAGTGCGAAATACAACATCTCTAAAGGTGTTGCAAAACTCGTATGAAGTACTCTTTGAAAAAAGTTTACTACCAGTACCATGACGATGACTTTTGCTATTTTGTCTTTGAGTTGGTCAAGGTTATGAATGGCTAAAAGTTTTGAACCGTTTTTCCCCTCTGCTTGATCAATGTCTGAGATAAAAAGCTCATACAAACCAAAAGAGAAGATAAACATGACCACGGCAATGAGATATAAATCTACCGCACCAATAATACCAGCAACAATATCTTCATGAAAGTGCTCTGGATGTGGAATGATATGTAAAATCACCTGATAAGTATTGACTGCCACGTGCCAAATATCCATGGAGGCTACCACAAACAGTATAATAGCACCTAATAAACCAAAAATAACGGCTAAAAGCACAATAAATCTACTGTTCCAAATCGTCCCTTCAAATAGTCTTTCAATCATTATACATTCTCCTCTAGTTCTATCCATTTTTGAGCAATACGCACTGAATTGGTCGCAGCCCCTACTCTTACCTGGTCAGCCACACCCCAAATATGCAAGATATTATCTGCATAGAGGTCTTTACGTATACGTCCAACATAAGTCTCATCTGTGTCTGTTGCAATCATAGGCATTGGGTATTCGTTTTTAGACATGTCATCAATCACAACTACATTTTCAAAATCTGCAAGTACTTCTCTAGCTTTCTCAACATCTACATTTACACCCTCGTTAAAAGTAATGGTAATAGACTCAGAGTGAGAACGAAGTACCGGTACACGTACACAGGTTGCAGAGACTGCAAAGTCACTGTGCATGATTTTATTGGTTTCGTTGACCATTTTCATCTCTTCTTTGGTGTAGCCATTCTCTTGTGGTACATCGATATGAGGGATGACATTCAGTGCTATTTGGTGTGCAAAAGCTTCTACTTTTGCTTCATCCAGTGTAAAGTTAAAAAAGGCTTGCATCTGCAATACTAACTCTTCCATACCCACTTTCCCTGCACCAGAGACTGCTTGATAGGTACTCACATCTACTCTTTTGATACCATAGAGATCATGTAAAGGTTTAAGCAGTTGTACCATCTGTATCGTCGAACAGTTAGGGTTAGCAATGATGCCCGTCTCTTCCCACTCTTCAATATCTTCAGGGTTTACTTCAGGAACTACCAAAGGTATCTTTGGATCCATACGGAAGTGTGACGTATTGTCTATCACTACTGCCCCAGACTCAACTGCATATTTTGCATAATGTGCAGAGATACTTCCACCTGCGGAGAAAAAAGCTATATCAATCTCTTTGCCTTCAAAAACATCTTCTGTAAGTTCTTGTATCTTATAAGATTTACCTTGACACTCTATTTCAAGTCCAACACTTTTTGCACTTGCAAGTGGTAAAAGATTTCCTATAGGGAAATCTACCTCTTCTAAAACTCTAAAAAGTTCTTCACCTACGGCACCAGAAGCACCGACGACTGCTACATTATATTTTTGCACGTTTATTCCAATCCTAGTGTATTATCGTTATTTGCTGGTGTATCATCTACACCTTCATTCTCTTCTTCTGTCTCTTCTTTTTGACATTTTGCCATAGAGACGACAATGTCTTTTTTCTCAACTGTGACTACTTTAACACCTGAGGTATTACGTCCTGCTTTACGGATTTGCTCCATGTCAACACGTATCATCTTACCTACTGAAGTTAAACACATCAAGTCTTTATCTTCTTCTACCGCTACGACCCCTACAACATCACCTGTTTTAGCCGTAAGTTTCATAGAGATGACACCTTTGCCTGCACGGTTTTGTTCACGGTATTCAGAAGCCACAGTACGTTTACCAAGCCCTTTTTCCGAAAGCATCAGTAACTCATCTTCTTCATCTTCAATGGTAATAGCTCCACAGACATAATCACCATCTATTTTAAATTTAATTGCTGTAACACCACGTGCCACACGTCCTATCTCTCTTGCATCTTCTACTTTAAATCTGATACAGAGACCTTTTTTCGTAGCCACAAAGAGCCACTTGGTATCTGGTTTTACGATTTTTGCTTCTACTATAGCATCATCTTCATCTAGGTTAATGGCTCTTACACCATTGCTTCTTATGTTTGAGTACTCAGAAAGGTTAGTACGTTTTACGATACCATTTTTGGTAAAGAACACAAGCCCTTTGTCATCTTCAAAGTCAGTCGTTGGAATGATAGCCATAATCTTCTCATCTTGCTGTAGGTTAATGAGGTTGACAACCGCCTTACCTTTCGCCGTACGAGAACCTTCTGGGATTCTATAGACTTTCAGCCAATAAAGTTGTCCTCTATCTGTGACAAACATGAGTGTATCATGTGTATTTGATGTAAAGAAGCTCTCGATGAAGTCATCATCATACGTTGTCACGGCAGTTTTACCTTTACCACCACGATGTTGCTTCTCATACTGTTTGACTGGTACACGTTTGATATACCCTCTATGGGTGATTGTCACAACCATAGGCTCATTTGGAATGAGATCTTCAATGTCAATATCATCATAGTCATCTACTATCTCAGTACGTCTAGGTGTTGCAAATTTCTCACCCATCTCCACAAGTTCTTCACGGATGATGGCATTAATTTTTGCTTCTGATTTCAAAATACCTTCAAGTTTGGCAATCAACTTCAGTAACTCTGCCAATTCATTTTCAATTTTTTCTATTTCAAGCCCTGTAAGACGTCTCAGTCTCATCTCCAAAATGGCTTTTGCCTGAATTTCTGAAAGCTTGAAACGATCCATCAAATTATCACGTGCCTCCACATCATCTGCACTGGCACGGATAATTTTAATGACCTCATCGATGTTATCAACAGCAATTTTAAGCCCTTCTAAGGTGTGTGCTCTTGCGCGTGCTTTTTCAAGATCAAAAATAGTTCTTCGAATGACCACTGTTTTTCTATGTTTCAAAAAGATATCAAAGAGCTCCATCAAGTTAAAGACTTTTGGCTCTTTGTTGTTAATGGCTAGCATGATGATACCAAAGGTCACTTGCATCTGCGTTTGTTTAAAGAGATTGTTCAACACTATCTCGCTCATCGCGTCACGCTTAAGTTCGATGACGACTCTCATACCCTCTCGGTCAGACTCATCACGTATCTCTGAAATACCTTCTATCTGCTTGTCACGTACTAGTTGCGCAATGCTTTCAATCAGCTTAGACTTATTGACTTGAAAAGGCAGCTCATCTATGATGATAATCTCTTTGCTTTTCGTCTCTTCTATATGCGTCTTCGCACGTACTTTTATGCGCCCTCGCCCTGTTGTATACGCATCTGTAATCCCTTTTTTACCAAAAATAATCCCGCCTGTTGGAAAGTCTGGACCTTTGACGATTTGCATCATCTCTTCTATCGTTGAATCGGGGTTATCTATGCGTAATGTCAAACCTTCAACAAGTTCATCAAGACGATGTGGAGGAATATTTGTCGCCATACCAACTGCGATACCAGATGAACCGTTGAGTAGCAAGTTTGGTACACGTGCAGGAAGCACATCTGGTTCACTCATAGAGTCATCGTAGTTTGGTACAAAATCAACTGTGTCTTTGTCAAGGTCAGAGAGTAACTCTTCAGCTATTTTGGTCATTCGTGCTTCCGTATATCTCATCGCAGCTGCGTTATCACCATCTACTGAACCGAAGTTACCTTGACCATCCACAAGTGGTGCCTGCATAGAAAAATCTTGCGCCATACGTACAAGCGCATCATATACAGAGTTGTCACCATGTGGGTGATACTTACCGATAACATCTCCGACGATACGTGCCGATTTTTTATAGGGACTTCTATGTGAGAGGTGTAAATCTTCCATCGCATAAAGTATACGTCTATGTACAGGTTTCAGTCCATCACGTGCATCTGGCAAAGCACGCCCCACGATGACTGACATAGAGTAGTCAAGGTAGCTTGACTGCATACTGTCTTCAATGAGTATCTCTTGTGTATTTTCACTGTTTTCAAATAAATCTGACAATTCTCTTCCTTTTTAAAACAAAGTTTCAAGATTTTACCTTAGCCAAATGATAAAAATGCTTAAAAATGGCTCAAATAGCCATTTAGAGGCTTTAAAATGGATTTTTTCTATTTTTCTATTTTAGTGATTAACATAATATTTTATATAAAAAGTCTTATTTTTGATTTTAAATCATCTCATTTTTTCCTCATCTTATTTGGATATAATACTTCCAATTTAAATTTTGAGGATAGATATATGCCTGTTGAAGAGATAAAAAACATTGTTGATTATGGTATCATCGGACTACTTGCTCTTTTGAGTTTTATTACTTTTTGGTTTACCATTGAGCGTGTACTCTACTACCGTAGTGTCAAAGTAGATAAATATGCCAACAAAACAGCCCTTGAACTTGACCTCTCTAAACGTCTTGCTACCATTGCCAGTATAGGCTCAAACGCACCTTACATCGGACTACTTGGTACGGTACTTGCCATCATCCTTACCTTTTACATCATTGGGGATCAACAAGACACAATTAACCCAGGTGAGATTATGAAACACTTGGCTTTGGCACTTAAAGCCACTGCCGCTGGTCTTGTTGTTGCTATCCCCGCAACCGTGTTTTACAATGCCCTACTCACAAAAGTAGACACACTCCTAGCCAAATGGGAAATCGCACAGGATATGAAGTAGTATGAGACGCGAACGTTTTGACAAGATGAACGTTGTACCGTTCATCGATATTGTTTTGGTTTTACTTGTTATTGTTCTAGCCACAGCCACCTTTGTAACCAATCAAAGCATTAAAGTAGACTTACCAAGTGCCAGTTCTAAACAAAATGAAGAGAAGAAGAGTATTAATATTGCCGTAAATAAAGAGGGAAAATATTTCTATAACAAAGATGAGTTAAGTCTTGAGCTTATCAAAGAAAAACTTTTAAAACTAGATCCAAAAAAAGATATTATCTCTTTACGTATGGATAAAAGCTCAGAGTTTCGCTATTTTGTTGACATCATCGATATTCTCAAAAGCAAAAACTTTGAGAATATCTCTATTATTACGAAGAAATAGGTTTACTCCGTCATCATTCCATACGGACGTTTTAGCTGCTGGGTAAGCTTATGCATACTCACAGCCCTACCCTCACGCACAAACTCTCTGCCATCTAAAAAAACCAACATCGTAGGCACAGAAAACACAGAGTAGTGTGCAGAAATCTCT
>CAZQOC010000070.1:0-7389 GCA_964594745.1 uncultured Sulfurovum sp. | reverse complement strand
AGAAGATGAAGTTTTTACACCATTTTGTATAAACAGCTGCTCAATTTTCTTATTGTCTAAATGATACGGATATGTCATTTTATTCTCCTTATATTGTGTGATATAAGAAGAATAAAATATAAAAAATGGATATTTTAGATGGCGGATATATCTGTTATAGTTTCGCTATAATAAATAATTGAAATGACATGAGGTATTTTGAATTTTGCCTTTGTTTTACATCTATTTAAATTACTAAAGATAGATATTAAGGAGCGATTTGATTATGGGTGATGAATTTGATGATCTGGAAGAGTATGAGAAACAAGAACTACTTAAAAAACTTAAAGTAACATGGACCTATAACTCTAATGCCATAGAAGGGAACACCCTAACAGAGGGAGATACAACCTTCATCATTGAAAATGGTTTAACGGTACAGGGGAAAACATTAGCTGAGCACAACCAGGTTGTCGGTCATGTGAAAGCGCTTGACCTTATCTATAAACTCCTTGAAAAAAATACCATAACAGAGGAAGATCTTTTTTTACTCCATAAAGCAATTCAAACCGAACATCTTGTCGATTATGAAAAGCCTAATGGCGCATACAAAGTTTTACCAAACGGAAGATGGCAAAAAGTGAATGGTAAAGATAAACATTTTTACTACCCTCACCCTGATTTTATACCATATCTTATGAGTCTTTGGTTTAAAGAGTTTGGCAATATACGTATGCCGATTACATCAAAAGAAGATGCGGTCAAAATTTATACAGATATGCACATCTCTTTTACAGGTATTCATCCATTTTGGGATGGGAACGGAAGACTTGCAAGACTTATCTCAAATCTTCCACTTTTAAAATCAAACTATCTCCCGATTATTATCGATAACAGAGACAAGGAAGAGTATAAACAACTACAGTTTAACTATCAACAAAAATATGTACTTAATGCTGAGACGAAAAACCTCATACATAGAACCTTGCCTGAATACCAAGAACTTTTACACTTCTTCGATAAACAATACAAACACACCCTCAATTTGCTACATGAAATCAAAGAAAGCAAAAAGAGACTTGATAAAACTATAAAATAGGTTTTTATATTAATATTAAAGACTAAAACACTACTCCCAAAAATGGCAAAGTAGTGTTTTGATTGTGCCTTGACAGGCAGAAGGCAGTGAACAAAAGGTGCTCGCTCTTTGACATTCCTGCCAAAGACTCCGGCGTTTTCTGTTTTGGCTACACGAAACCCGTTGTTATTGTTACGATTTTCAGGTCTGTTGTTGTTTCGGTTGGCAGAGCGGGTGTTATTTGCATTATTGTTCCAGCTACCGCCACGAAGGTACTGCCTCCAAAGAAACCTTTTGCAAAGGCGTCTGTGCAAGCAGTGTCTCTATGAGTCTAAAGTTATCACCTATATTCATGAACCCTACGGTACCAAATATCCTGTTTTTGGCTTCATGCAGTTCAAGTTTACCATATTGGTACTCATACCGAATATTTATGAATCTTGACTTGCTTCGTTTGATACTCTTTGCACTTAGTCGCAGATGTGTCGGGAACACCTTGTGTCCCAACATCTCAAACCCACACCAACACTCCCCGAAGATCACCTTGTGAGGATGCAGTTTGAGTCTGAAACGTGTCAGATACTCTTTAATTTTTTGAAAATACTCTTCTCTCTTCTCCTTATTGTCAAAAAAAAGCACAAAGTCATCCACATACCGTATGTACCCCACCCTTAGCACCTCTTTGACATAATGGTCAAAACGGTTCAGGTAAAGGTTACCGAAGAACTGAGAGGTCAGATTTCCAAGCGGGATGCCCTTACGGTGTTCATAGGGAGTAAAAAGCGTATCGTTCTCAAAATAAAAATGTGCATCATACTGACGGTTGGAGGAGTTTATTAAACTATCAAGCAACACCAATGTTTTTTCACACTTTATCTTCTTTCGAACCAACCCTTTGAGTATCGAATGATCAATAGAAGGAAAATACTTCTTTATATCAAGTTTCAGATAGTACTTATATTTTCTTGCATACTTTTTGGCTCTATAGAGTGCCGCTGAGACCCCCTTGCCTTTGCGGTTGGCGTAGCTGTCATAGATGAAGCTCTTCTCAAAGAGCGGTTCGATGACGTTCATAATGGCATGATGCACCACACGGTCACGAAAGGGAGCAGCAGATATCTTGCGCTTGACACCCTTGTCGTTGATCTCAAACTCCGTGTAGTACCCAAAGGGGTAACTACCTCTTTTGAGCTGCTGGTGTATGCGGAGTATCTCCTCATCCTCACGCATCCAAAACTTGGCTACTGCTGGGGTGGATTTTTTGCCTTTCATCGCTTTTTTGGAAGCCAAATAGAGGTTCTCAAGGTCGTAAATCTGTTCCATCAGACTCTTTGGCATTGCTTGCTCCATCCGCCTACCATCGCGCCGATTTCTACTAAACTTTGCCCCACAAAACGATGGTTAGAAGTAGAAAGTACCGTAAGGTCTGCTAACAGCCTCGTGAGTAATCGTATTTTTTCTATATTTAAGTTTGCTTTTTTGAGGTGTTCGAACTTCTCTTTGGCATACACGGCTTCAGTGAGGTTCAAAAGTAAAGCTATACACTCCTGCTGAATACTTTCACCCAAAGTATACCTATGGTTCTTAGGAAATGTGGCTATCTTTTTGATATACCACAAAGTAAAGGTATAACTCTTGACCACCACAGGGTAATCATTTGCTGACGACATACAACGCTCCTCGAAAAATAATTCTCCCCTGCGGGGCTAAACCCAAAGGTAAAAAAGCAAAACCCCTAAGGTAAGGTTCTGGCTACACGAAACCCGCCGTTATTGAAACGAATTACAGGTCTGAGGTAGAATCGGAAGGCAGAGCGGGTGTAAATAGCATTACTGCTCCAGCCACCGCCACGAAGGACTTTATATTTTCCGCCTTCATAACATCCTATGTTAAGCCGTTCTGTATAGCAAGAGTTTGTCCACTCCCACACATTCCCATGCATATCATACAAGCCCCACTTATTTGGCTTTTTCTTCGCTACTGGGTGGGTTTTGTCCCTGCTATTTTTATCATACCACGCGTAGTTACCCAATGCACTCTTGGAGTTACCAAAGTGCCATTTACTTATACTCCCTGCTCTTGCTGCATACTCCCACTCTGTTTCACTTGGCAGGTAATAAACATTGGTTCCTTCCATCTGGTTAAGCTTTTTAACAAAGCGCTTCGCATCGTTCCAGCTGACACTCTCTATGGGGTTGTTGCGGCTGTCATAGCCCAACTTCTCTTTTTTAAAATGTGCAGGATTGTTTCCCATCACCTTGTACCACTGCAACTGAGTCACCTCGGTGGTTTGCATATAGAAGCCTTTGACACTCTTGCGCTGTGCGGGGGTCTCGTCTTTACTCACACTCCCCAAGCAGTCATCATATTCGTTTCTGTCTGTAAATGGGTCATCTTTGGGACAGTTGGGCACCGAAGTACCCATCGTGAAGCTTCCCGCAGGGATCTTGGCAAACTCCATCCCTATGGAGTTTGTGATGTTCTCTGCGTTAAGCATCAGTGTTGTCACCGCCATTGCCAGTAGTGTTTTTTTAAGACTCGGCATTTAGTGCCTCCCTGTATTGCATTTTAATTTTTATCATATTTGTTCTCCTTTTTTCATTTTTGTCTTTAAGTATACCATGCAAACGTCAAATTTTACGTCACATCATCTACTTTGACATGTAGATTACACCAATAAAAGATCAAGAAGAATAACATGTTGGCAAGTAACATTTTAACATATGCCCGACCAAAGGGACAAATGCCCTTGGGGTATAGTGACTTCCTGAAAGACTCGAAAGAGCCTTTAGAGATTAGAAAGGCAATGGTAGCTAGATACAAAGAGTTAAAATCAATCACAGCTGTAGCATTAGAGTTCAATACTACACGAAAAACTGTACGTAAATGGGTCACAAGGTTTCAAGGGCATATTTCCTCACTTAAAAACCATTCCACTGCACCCAAAGAGCCACATTTGCAAATCAAAGATGAGACAAGAGCATTGATTGTCAGGTTTCGTATAGAACGTCCTAGTTTAGGATATTGTTACCTAGTCTCGTATCTCAATCAGCATCACTGTACCGAAATCCCTTCTGCTGCCACCGTCTATGCAATTTGGAAAAAGAATAAACTTCTCAAAAGGCATTATAAGAAGTCAGAAAAAAAGAAAGATTGTAGAGCCATCAAACAAAAGTACCTAGCTTTTGAGAAGATACAAATAGATGTCAAAGAACTGACAGACATACCAAACTACTTAGAACAGTCGTTAGAATTGAAGAGAAAGAACGACCTCAATAGAAAGTACGGTTTACCTATGTACCAGTACACAGCAAGTTATGTCTCCTTTTTACTAAAACATGACAAAAGCTAACCTAATCATCTTTTGAAAACGATTAATCCTTTTCCTCAATGTTATTGACTGTGGAATTGTAATGATACCAAATATCATACATATTCTATCTCAATCACACTCTTTTTCTGAGGAAAAATACGACGCTTTACTCTAATGGAGCCAAGGTATTTTTTGGCTCCATTATTATCTTTATCTAGGATAATCCAACGCTTATCATCCTCTTGTACCTCACCTTTATCATTTTTTATATGTTCTATTTTATATACCAGCCTTACAGCATCGACAAAAGCGCTAGCCCCCCTACTCTGACTTGAGTTTTTAGTTCCATGATGAATGAAAATAATCGTCTTCCCCTCTTTCGTTGCCCATCTGGTGAACAGGTTTACAAATTTTCTTGCATGTGCATTGTTATTCTCATCTGCACCAAACATAGCAATGAGAGGGTCTAAAATTATGACATCATAAGCTTTAAGCATCCGCTTAAACTGGTAAAACTGACTGTTTACTTCCACTCCTGCCCTACTCTCTTCTAAAAAATGTATAGTCTCAGAGTCAGCTCCTGCAATGTGAAGATCTTTTGCAAAAGCATGTATGTCAGACTCCAATATATTTTTAGCAATCATCTCTGCACGATACTTAGAAAGGGAGAGGGCATCTTCACTCAGCCACATAAATACTTTTAACTTCTCATCTCGTATCATCCGCATGGCAGCTTGCAGAAGTAAAAAGGATTTTCCTACCCCTCCTCCTGCTGTTACTAATGAAACGGTGTTTTTAGGAAAGGGTAACCAACTCTTGCAAATAAACTCCGCCTCTTCTGCTTTAACCTGATCGAGTGTTGTGATATTAAAAAGTTCACTACTGCCCTCTTCTACCCTCTCTAGTTCTTTATGCACCAGGTGTATAGTATTTGAAAGACTCTCTTCTTTATCTACTTCTTGAAGTATCTGATGGGCAAGACGTTTAAAATCTCTTAACTGAGAAAATTCTTTTATTTTTTTTGTATATATCTCTATATTATCAATAGGCAGTGCAGCTAATACATCTATCATGGCTACTTCATCAAAAGTTTTTCCCATATGTTGTCGGATAATGCTCTCTTCTATCGCCCCATGTTCATACAAGTATTCAAGCGCATCGAACAGCCTTCCATGAAAAGGATAGTAAAAATCCCCTGCACTCACTCCTAGTTCTTGTACCCTCGTAAGTGTTTCAGGGTTAAATACAATGCTGCTGAGTATAGCTCTTTCATAGTCCAGGTTTGCTATTTTTGTATTCATATATTCTCACTATGTCGTAATTGATTATCTCATAGTAGCTAGTTTTAAAGATGATTTCAAGTTACTTTTTTTGTATCCAATTTTACTGTTTGGAAGTTATTTTAGAGTCCAAAAGAAGTTATTTTAGAGGTGTTTTTATCTTTTTAGGAAGTTATTTTAGAGGTATATTACTTTAATTGGAAGTTATTTTAGAGAGGTGATTATTTAATATATGGAAGTAACATTAGAGTGTATCTCTAAAAAATGGAAGTTATTTTAGAGGTATTGCCTAAAAGATTCTTGCTTTCCTCGCGATTTAATACATTTATTTATGATATAACGCAAAATAACAGTATAAATAACTTTATTTTTCTAATCGCATTGTAAAACATAACAAATATTTCACCTATATATCCAATTTATTTTTATATTGGAAGTTATTTTAGAGGCTTTTTACTCAAATCCGGAAGTTATATTAGAGGTTTTTGGAAGTTATATTAGAGTAAAAGGACGTTATATTGGAGGGAAAAAGAGGTTATATTAGAGGTTTTTGGAAGTTATATTAGAGTCTTACTAAGATATTAAGATTCTTTATATAAGAGTTTTAAGTCTCTTATATAAAGAGTGACAGAGTCATCACTCTTTATATAAGATAGATTCTATATATAATATTACTTCCAATTCAAAATCTTCTTCATTCAACTCTTCTTTATTTTTAATTCTAAAATTTTTATGATCTTCAGTTTCTATATATGCTGCACAGATTAAAGCTCCTTCACTTTCATATGAAATAGATTTAACTATAACTTTCTCATTTTCTAAAGATATAGACTCACCTATTAAATCATCTAAAGATTTTTTAGGAACATCGATCACTTTTTCTACAGTATTATTAGCTTGATTAAATAAAGATGGAATAAAACCTATAGAATTATTTCCCATATAATAAAACATTTCATCACTGGGGTTATAATCTATCCCAAATGATTGTAACTCACCTATTCTACTTTTTATCTCTCGTTTGCATACCTGTAGAGATTTTGGAGAGTCAATAGGAAAACCCAATGCTTCTAAAACGGTCATCAGTTTAAAACGAGATTCTTTCGTGTGTGTAAAGAACCAACGGATAATTGCTTTGATAAGTGCAGAATCTACCTGTAAAAGTTTATTAAGCTCTTTTTTGTAATTTATGGAAAGTTCCCGTTCATAAAATTTTAAATATCTATTGTCTAATGTTATAGAATAAGCTTTATGCTCTTCCAAATAATCCAAATGAGAAATGAGATTGAAGTCAAAAGAATTTCCTTTAGTATCAACATAGTTAACTGTAATATCACGAATTTCTTTGATCTTTTCTTTCAACCATTTTGTTTGATTTTCAAAATGTTCACTTTTGCTATCACGGCTGTACTCTTTGAGTATCTTAGTTTGGGAAAATACTAATACTACCTCTTCAGTTGGTAAAGGTAATACTTTAGATGCATGGGTATAAATACAATCAAGCAAATCTCTATGTACCTGTGTTAAAAGTTTACGACCGCGGATCTCTACTTTACCCCAAGAAGTTTCTATAATCCGAATGCCACCATTTTTTTTAAACTCTCTAGCAGTAACTGAATTACCTGAAAGTTTTTGCACAGGGGAAAATATAGGTATACGCAGTTCTGTAATAGTAGCAGTAGAATTTTCTATTTTTTCTACAACATTAAAAAGGGCTAATTGATTATTTTTCTTTTCCA
>CAZQOC010000069.1:0-7390 GCA_964594745.1 uncultured Sulfurovum sp. | reverse complement strand
TGAAAAAAGTGGGCACATGTCTATTGATGCTATTTACGATGAAGTCGCAAAAACACACCCGTCACTTTCTTTAGCAACGGTGTATAAAAATATTATACTCATGGTAGAAAATGGAGTTTTGGTTGAAGTACCTATAGAAGGTCAAAAAGCTAAATATGAATTGAGTAAAGATGATCATATTCATCTTGTATGTACAGAGTGTGGTGAAGTTGAAGACAGACCGCATAACAGTAGTGCAGATGCACTGTTTTCATCTATGAGGGAAGAAGAGAATTTTACACTACGCAAACAGCAAATCAATCTTTATGGGGTCTGTGCCCATTGTCAGGAAGCGAAGGCTTCTTAGAAGCCTAGAAGCCAAAGAGTACTTTATAAAGTACTTCTTGATGCGTAATGGCTCCAAAAAGACGACTATCTATGCTTAGAGGGTCAGTGCCTTCTACAAAATAACCATCATTCTGAATAGATGTCACTTTTTTAATGATTAATCCATATTTTTCTTTTTTAAAAACGACGGTATCATTGACTTTGACAGAGGTACTTTCAAATACTTTACGGCAGAGTACTCTTTGTCCATTTTTATAAAATGGATACAAAGAATCACCTGATATCTTAAAAAGTTGAAGCATTAGAGTACAGGATAGACTATATCTTCATTGGGTGCATAGGGTGATGTAGCTACTTTAGTTTTCACTCCTTTAATTTTCCAGAATATCTCTGCAAATTTGTTTACCTCTGCTAAAAGTGCCATGGCTTTATCTCGTGAAGCATGTTGTTTTGCAGCACTGCCTAACATCATAATATTGTGGACGATAGTGTGTATCTCTGGGTATTCAGCGATTTGAGGTGGTTTAATGAAGTCACCCCAGATGATACGTATCTCCTCTTTACACTTGATGGCTTCAGACTCTTTGACAGCCACATAGCGTGCCATATCATTATGATAAGCAACATCATGTTTACTCTCTGCAGCATTCATGAGGTCTACCATACGTACCACAGAGAGTGCAGCGATTTGCGCCACAATGGGATCGTAGATACCACATGGTACATCACAGTGTGCTTTTACTTCAGTTAACTTAAACATTCTATATCCTTTTTATTATGTGGGTATATTAAGTATAGTTATAAAGTATAAATGTATAGTTAATAGAGAGTAAGAATATAGATCTTACTCTAGAGAGCTTCTGGTTTAAAGGGAAAATATAGATTATTTAAAAAGAGCAGAACCTACACGTACAAGGTTTGAACCACATTTGATGGCTAAAGTATAGTCAGAACTCATTCCCATAGAACAATACTTAGCCCCCTCTTTTTGCAGTTTTTCATAAATGTTATGTGTGGTTTCAAAACTTTTTTGTATTAGTTTTGTATCTTCACTGTGTGCACCTATGGTCATGACACCTTTGAGGTTGATATTTGGACAACGCTCTTTGATAGTTTGATACATATCATATGCTTCTTCTGATGAAAATCCAGATTTATTCTCTTCTGCGGCTGCGTTTATTTGTAAAAGACAGTGCATGTTTGTCTCTTTTGCATCGAGTTTTTTGTTGAGTTCTATCGCTAAGTCTAAGCTATCAAGTGATTGCATAAGTGTTGGGCGTAAATCTATGAGATTATTAATTTTGTTTTTTTGTAAAGAGCCTATCATGTGCCACTCAAGGGGTAACTCCTCTAGCGCATGCATACGCTCTTTAAGTTGCTGTACTTGGTTTTCTCCAAATGCGCGTTGCCCTAGTTCATAAAGTGTTGAAATGTTTTCCAATTCTGTATACTTTGCCACCGTCACAAGCTTTACGATGTGGTGTTCACTTACCGAAATACGTGCTTCTTCAATGTTCCAGATAACTTCATCCAGATTTGCTCTTAAGTGCTCTTTCTCTAGTACTGCCATTAGTGTGTCCCCCATAATCTAGTAATATCATTATACAATCCTAACATCATAAGTGCAAGCAATAGTGCCCAGCCTACCATGGTGATGTATGTCATCACTTTTTCACTGGCTTCTTTCCCTGTAATCATTTCGTATAGGTTAAACATGATGTGCCCGCCATCGAGTGCTGGGATAGGCAAGAGGTTAAGTACGCCTAAGTTGACAGAAATAAGTGCGGTAAAAAAGAAGAGGGCAAGTATGCCAGCGGCACTTGCTTGAGAAGTGACATCAACAATGGTAATAATACCGCCAAGTTTGTCTGCACCTACTACCCCTGTGATGAGTTTTTGCACTGATTCTACGATGAGTAATGAAGCTTTTTTTGTTTCATCCCAAGCATAAGCAATGCTATCTACAAAACCAAAATGTACAGTTGTTTGTTTCCCTGATGGGCTAATTCCTATAATACGTCTTGTGATTTTTTCACCAAAGACATTTTGGTCATCTATGACTTTAGGTGTAAGTGCTAAGGTAAGGAGGTGTTGTTCTCGTTCAACTACGAGAGAGATGTCACCTTTGGCGTCATTGATATATTTTCCTATATTTTCCCAGTATTGGATGTTCTGTCCATTAATTTGTACAAGTTTATCATCTTTAAGTAGTCCTGCATGCATGGCAGGCGTATCTGCTCCTACTTTACCTACATAGGGTAAGAGTTTTGGTACCCCTAAGTTGGCGATGGCAAAGTAGAGTATAAATGCCAGTAAAAAGTTAGCAAAGGGACCTGCAAGCAGTATGATAATGCGCTGCCAAGGTTTTTTGGCATTATAAGAGTCTTCATCAAAACTTTTTTTGCTAGGGTCAGTGTCATCTTGCCCTTTCATTTTCACATATCCACCTAGTGGAATGGCTGAGATACTCCACTGGGTTTTACCTATCATACGTGAGTAGAGTTTTTTACCAAATCCTATACTAAATACATCTACTTGTACACCAAAAAATCGCGCAGCTGTAAAATGTCCTAGTTCATGAAAAAAGATAAGCACCGACAAGACTAAAATGGCAACTAAAATACCCATAAATATCCTAATAATTTTTAATAGATTATATCAAAGAGTTGTAAATCCTTGATGTAAATTAAAAATATATTAAAAAATTTGGATAAAATAAAGAATAATGATTTAAGGGATAGCCATATGAGCGATGAAAACAAAATAGAAGAAGAAATCATAGAAACAGACAAAGAAGTACAAGATGAGGTGCAAGAATTAGTTTCAGAGGTAGAAGAAGAGTCTAAAGCTTTGACCCCACAACCTGCAAAAATGAAAAAACATCATGAAGCCAAAAAACTTGTGGAAGAAGCAAAAAGTATCGTGAAGGCATCTGAAAGTGAGTTACAAGATTGTAGGCTTTTACTTGAAGATGATTTAAAAGAGTATGATGCTGCAAAAAAAGCACTCAAAGTTGGAGGGTATAATGCAGCCAAAGATTTACTATCTGAACTAGGTCATGGTACATTCGCTCATGATGAGGAAGAAGATGTGGTCTTTGAAGCAAAAGATGATGTCAAACCTATAGTACTTAAAGATGTACGTTCAGGTCGATTTACAGGGATGATACTCTCACTTTTGGGCGGTCTTGCCACTTTAGGTGGTCTTGTTTACTGGGCTACAGAGAAACTAGGTATGACACTCGATATCACTAAAGTACCCAGCAATGAAACGATACACACTATCTTTGGATGGTTTGGTACACAAATAGGACGTCCAAATGATGCTCTCAATGGGGCTTTAGTAGTAGGTGCAGCTGTTCTGGCTGTGATGATACTTATTTATCTGCTTCGTGTGTGGCTTAAAGGTAGCTCAAATCTTCGTTTTGCGACAGAACAGATGAAAGAGACACAAAAGTACATTACCCATAAAAGTAACTGTAAAGTCGAGATGGATAGAGTAGATGCACATATCACAGATGCTATCAAAGTACTGAAAGATTATGAAATCTTACTCAATGAGCAGAGTGGGAAACTCAAAAGAATACTTCACTTTGAAGGGCAAAAGGGAAATGTCTCAGACTATCATAGTAAATCTGTGAGTGAAATGAAAGATACCCAAAACCTCATAGAAAACATAGGACGGTTCATCAGTACACCTATGTCAGAAGAGGGAAAACTCTCAGGGAAAAGTAGTTTGTTCTTACACAGCGCGAAAGAGACACTCCAAAAGACACTTGAGAAACTTTCATAAGGTTTTGAGAGTATCTATTCTGAGAGGTACGCTCTAGATAGGTAAGACCCGTATCTGGTCATCGAGTTCCTCTTTGAGTGTGTTTTCTATGGCAAAGAGTGTGCCTGTACTGGAACTCGCACAGCCACTACATGCCCCCAAATAGCGTACATAGATATCTATATGTTCGCCATTTTCTTTGACATCAAGTATCTCTATATCTCCCCCATCCATGATAAGAAACTGTCGCACAGACTTGTCTATGGCTTTGTTAATAGCAATTATTTTTTCTTTGCTATTCATCTGTCTAAAAGGGATGTCAGGCAATAAAGTAGGTATATCGTGCTAAAAGTATCGTATCGTCTTCAGGCTTGACTGCCCAGTAGAGTGTGATCTGTTCTCCTGTTTGTGCATTGCCATAGGTATAGGTAAAAAGGGTGGCATGCAGTGATTTGGCTTCTTCTTCGTTGATGATACCTGCATGTTTAGGGTCACCTATAAACATGGCGACTTTAATACCATGTTCATGTTTAAAATCTATAAGTTCATCCATTACTGACTCCTTTGGAGATAATACCTTACTCTATCAAGCTAAACTAAAATTAGCCTAAAAGTTGTAATTTGCAAAGACTCTTAAATGCTTTGCATTGTCTTCTCCTACATTTACCCCATTTAAATCTGAGTATATCATGTGTATTTCAACATTTTTATTCATCTCATAACTCGCTACTAAATCTACTTCTGTAGATGTTTGAGAGTTTTTGTTTTTTAAACGAGCTTTACTTATGCCAAAGGTGAGTCCATTCATCCCTGCACTGCTTCCATCCCACTCTAATCCAAGCCAAGTTTGGCTGCCATCTACACCAGCATTATCGATGATGAGATACTCGGAGTTAGAAAAGAATGGTCCACCACCAAAACCAGAAGTAGCAGCATTGCCATCTGCTTTATTGTAAGCTACTCCTAGTGTAAGTCCTGTATTTTCATGATTTAGACTTGCACTGATACCGTAGATGGAAGCATCCTCCTCATTCAAATACGTTTGTTTGGCATATTGTAAACCTAAACCATAATCTACATTGTTTATAGCACCTTCATAACTTGTTTCCACATAAAAGATACTATCAGTCTCAGCATCTTTTAGTTTGTAGTACCATGTATCTAGTGTTAGGTCCTTTATTCCTTCATAATGTAGACCTATTACTTGCATATTGTTATCACCATTTACTCTGGTAAAAGTATCTACAACTTCAGCATCCACACCTGCCATCTTTTGTATGTGCCCTATAAAAAGTGTAGTATCAGGAAGATCTTTATTTTCTAAGATGTAGGCTTCAAAAGTATTAGGTACGATACCTATATCATCTACTTGTGCAAAGGGTGTCTCTATCTCTTGACGTCCGAGTTTAAGAGTAGTGTTGCCAAACACCGCTTTGAAATACGCTTCTCCTAGTATAGTGTATGAGTGTGCAGCCTCTCCTCTAAAGGGTACTAGTCCTCTGTTATCTGCTGAACCAAAGCTGTTAGAGGTATAGAAACTAGCTCCTACACTCATGCCAGATATAGAGGCTGTTTCAATGTGTAGCTTTCCTCCTAATGCACCATCATTAAACGTATCATCATCTTTGACATTATGTATCTCGTATCCTGCTCTTGTGTAGCCATCTACTGTGGCATTTTCAAATGCATTTGTAAATGTATTAGCTTCAATTACTATAGTCATTATCATTAAAAAAGTTGTGCTTAGTGTAATGTTCTTCATTTTATTTTCCTTGTTTATATCTTCTCTACTTCGACTTTTTCAGCTTCATCTCTACGCAGTGCAATGAGTGTAGACCCTACCTCTATTTCCATTGTTTGCTTCGCTAGAGAGCACCCCTTTACAAGAAGTTCTTCTCCACGCATGACGCCAAACGAGTTGAGTCTGTCTTTGAGTGCTTTATCTGCATTGACTTTTATAATCTCGCCTCTTTCGCCTTTGGTTAGTTCTGTTAAGTTCATCTGTTTATGCTCCTGTTATCATGAGTGTAATTCTGTACGCTATGAAGCTTAGTACCCAGGCGCTGATACTTGTCATAATAAACAAGTAAACCAAGTACTTCCAACCACCTGCTTCTTTGGCAAAGACCATTGAGGCTGCCAAACATGGCAGGTAAATCATCACAAAGACGATGAATGCAATGGCTGAGGCAAATGGTATGTTTGCTTTTATCTGTGTGATGAGACTGTCACTCTCCTGGTCGACTTCATCTCCCAGTGCATAGAGTACTCCAAGTGTAGAGACCACAACCTCTTTGGCGGCAAGACCAGTCTCAAGTGCAACAGCCATGCGCCAGTCCATACCCAGTGGTGCAAAGAACGGCTCTGAGGCATGTCCTATTTTCCCTAAGTAGGAGTTTTCAAGTTCATAGAGTTTTACTTGGTTGGCTTCCATGTTGACAGGTGTATCTACCTTAGGATAGTTTGATGCAAACCAAATAAGGATAGCTGCTCCCAAAATGAATGTACCTGCTTTTTTCAAATAGCTTTTTGCCTGACCGTACACGGTATGCCAGATGAGTTTAAGTGAAGGCATACGATACTTTGGCATTTCCATTACAAACGGTTCATCTTCACCTTTAAAGACAAAGATTTTTAGTGCCTTAGCCATCACTAAACCAAGCAGTGCTCCTGCAATATAGATAATAAACAAAATGTTCCCTGCATCTTCTTGTCCAAAAAATGCCCCTGCAAAAAGTACATAGATAGGGAGTCTCGCGCCACAAGACATAAAACCTATAATAAAAAGGGTAATGAGTCTGTCTTTTTCATTTTTAAGTGTACGTGCTGCCATGTAGGCAGGCACAGAACAGCCAAAACCAGTCACAAGAGGAATGAAACTTTTACCATGTAGCCCAAACTTATGGAAAAAACCATCGAGTAAAAATGCCACACGACTCATGTATCCTGTAGTTTCGAGTAGGGCGATACCTAAAAAGAGTATGATAATGTTAGGAAGGAACATGATGACTGCACCTACCCCGGCTATCATACCATCCGCAACAAGAGAACCCAGTTCCCCATCACCTAAAAGCAGTTTGGCTTGATCCCCCAACCATCCAAAAGCTGCATCGATGTAGTCCATAGGAACCGAACCTAGTTCAAATGTAAGTTGAAACAGCACCCACATGAAAAATAAAAAGAGAGGTACACCTAATATTTTATTGATAAGAAGATTATCTATCTTTTGTGTAAGGTTTTTCGCTTTCATGCTTTTGACAGCCATGACTTCCATTTTGGCACCTTTGGCAAA
>CAZQOC010000068.1:0-7450 GCA_964594745.1 uncultured Sulfurovum sp. | reverse complement strand
GCTCCGTCAGTGTAGTGGTTACCTGCGTGGGCAGCTTTCCCTTCGATGTCTATGAAGAAAGTACCCACACCTTTACGTCCTACGACTACTTCATCATGCAGACCTGCTGCTTCAAAAACCATACAGTAGTCGTAAGCTTTGGCGATGTCTGCAGAGAGGTATTTGGAGTCGTCACTTCCTGTCTCTTCGTCACTGACGAGTAAGAAGTCTATGTTGTGGATCTCTCCATACTTTGCTTTGGCATTTCTAAGGGCTTGCAGGGCTACGTAGTTTCCACCTTTCATGTCGCAGACTCCAGGACCGTAGATCCACTCTTCATCTTCTCTAAAGTTTTCAAAGGTATCGGGTGGAAAAACAGTGTCCAGGTGCCCAAGGAGTAAGAGTTTTTTACCCTCTTTGTGGGTAGACTTAAAGTGCAGGTGATTTCCTATCTCTTCTCGTTGGTGTGTCTCTAGATTATAGCCTAAATCTTTCATCCATGACGCAAAAATCTCACCATTTTTGTCTACACCTGCTTTGTTTTTAGTCCAAGAATTTATCTCTATGATGTTTTTTAGTTCATCAAAATTACTATTTTTCATTATTTATCCCAATCATTGTCTTGTATCAATACATATTTTAATAAAAAAGTGTAGTATATATCATTAATTATACGCATGGAGGAAGCAATGGATAGAAAAATTGGTATCTGGCTCTATAGTAATGGTGGTGGAGACAAGATTCAAAAGAAAATTGTTAAAAAACTCAAAGATAGGGGTATTGAAACTGCGACAGATATTAACCTACGTAATGCTATAGCAAAAAAAGGGCATATCTATCATGGTAAACATCGAGTCGATGAACTTGATCTCTTTTTCTCTTACAATGCAGGGGAGCAGACACAGTATCAAGCATTTTTGTATCAGGCACTCAACCGTGTGATACCAATGATAAACTCTTATGAGGCTTTTGCTTTGACTGAAGATAAGTTTCAAACCTCTTTTTTACTTCAGCAACATGGCATCGCGACACCTGAGTTTCAGCTCTGTCATAGAGACAATGCAAAACAATTGAATAAAATCATGCACAAGTGGTCTAAAATGGTCTATAAGCCAACAGACGGCTGGGGTGGTGTAGGACTTACCAAGATAGAAAACCAAGCGACGCTTGATATGTTGTTGCCTTTTCTTAATCAAATGGATTTACGTTTCTTCTATGTAGAGAAGTTTGTGAAGTATGACAATACAGACTTTAGAGTAGACATAGTAGATGGTGAGTTTGTAGGATGTTATGGACGTAAGGCCTCTAAGACTGACTGGCGTACGAATGTGACTTCGGGTGGTTCTGTCTTTTTACGTGAACCAGACGATGAAGTTATAGCTATCGCTAAAAAGGCTGCAAAAGTATGTGGTGCAGACATCGCTGGGGTAGACATCATTTATGACTTGGAGAGAGAAGAGTATGTTGTACTTGAAGTCAACGGCATACCAGCTTTTGCTACACCAGAACAAGAGAAAATGGGATTGGATTTTAATAAAAAGAAAATCAATTTGATTGTAGAGATGATAGATAGAAAGACAGCTAAATAGTGATTTGGCTTATCTTGTAACACTCTGGCACAATGCAAATGGTAAAGCCACCCCATTTGGGGACGGTGCATTGTTTGTCGCATTACAAGATAAGCTAATTGTATGTATATATATTAAGTAAAAACCAAATGAGGAGAACAAATGGCAAAGCAAAAGAAACAAGAGAAACTACCAAAAATAGGGATGTTATATCTAGACCATGTACTAAGATTTTTTGATAAATCAAACTTTAAAGGATGGCCTGACAAGATAGAGACAGTCACCTATCACTGGAAGAACGATAAAGAGCGTTTTATTAAAGAGATAAAACGTAAGAAGATAGACATCCTTATAGGGAACATCCCTGCCACTGCGTATGAAACATTTAGAGAGATAGCACGTGAATTACCACATGTGCAGTTTATACCGTCTATGGATACACAGTTTTCCAATAAATCTAAAGAGAATGTTACACGTTTTGCATGGAAGTATGATATACCTATCCCTAAAACCTATATTTTTTACGACAAAGAAAAAGCTTCTGATTTCATAGACAAGACAGATTTTCCTAAAATCATTAAAAAATCATATGGGCCATCTAATTATGGTGGTTACTTTGTTCATAAGGTAGATTCTGCACAGGAAGCGCATAACCTTTTGGCACAGAAAAAATATCATCCTGCATATTTCCAGGACTTTGTACCTATGTCTGCGGATGTACGTGTCATGCTCATAGGTCATAAACCTGTCTGTGCTTTCTGGAGACGTCCACCTGAAGGTGAGTGGCTTACCAATACTTCTCAGGGTGGAAGTATGGACTATATGGATGTGCCTAAAGAGTTGCTGGACCTTGCTGTACAAGTTTCTAAAAATGCCAATGCTGAGTACTGGGCATGTGACATCGCGGTAGGAGAAGATGGTAAATACCGTATATTAGAGTGTGCTACAGCCTTTGCTGCCTTCCCTTACATCAGAGACTGGATAGGTCAGTACTTGATGTGGAAGTTCTCAAATGGCAGATTTCCTAAGCCGAACATTCCTTTATATAACTGGGAGGAGCTTGGTAAGATGGATGCATCAGTGCTACGTACACTGCGTTACATTACTTTTGGACGTTACACACCTAGTTATGATGGCGCGTACTTCCTCGATAAAAAAATAAAAGAGACAGAAGAAGGAGAGATGTATCTCCACCAATTAGATGCACTCTACCCAATCTTACTTACTGAAGATAGAACCCAAGAAGAGTGGCCAAGTGAAAAGTGGAATTTCCAAGACAACTATGGAAAGTCTGTACGAAAAGTACATGCAAAGTCAAACCCTGTTGAGCGTGAACTTCCTAAGGAACTCGAGGAAGTCTCAGGTGACGAGAGTGACGAGTCAGTTTTAGTACTTACTGAAAAGAAGATGAAGAAGATACTTACAAAAGTTGAGGGTATAGGTAAGAAGAAATCAGAAGAGATCATCAAAGAACTTGGTGTAAATGGTTTGGTAGATGCGCTTGAAGAAGCACCGGAAACACTTAAAGAGAATTTCTCATGGCTTAAAAAGAAAGTCATTAAAGAGATTAATAAGCAGTGGGAAACATTTAAAAATAAACTATAACTTCAAAAAGGTGTTGTTATGGGAAAAGTATTACAGTGCAAACGTAACCTAAATACTGAGTCCTGCAACACCCTGCAACTTACCTAGAGAAAATCTGCTATAATTCCACAAAATAAAACTATTAAAGATACATAATAATGAAAAATCAATATATGTCTTATGATGAAAGTTTGAACTTTCTTTATGAGATGGAAAAAACCTATCCTAATCTTATCAAAATCATTAAAATAGGTACAACCTATGAGGGACGAGATATTGTCCTGGCTAAAATATCTAAAAATGTAGAAACAGCCGATGAAAAACCTGCGATGCTTTTTACTGGAAGTATCCATGCACGTGAGTGGGTAGGGCATGAGTTGGCATTGAAGTTCATTAGCTATATGGCTGAAAATCAAGACATAGACCCAGAACTAGAAAAATCACTTACCGAATCTACCATGTATATGGTGCCTTGTTTGAATCCTGATGGGTATGAGTATTCACGTAAACACTTCTCTTTTTGGCGAAAGAATAGACGCAAGAACCATGATGGAACGTACGGGGTTGATTTGAATAGAAACTTCTCTATAGGGTTTGTAAAGCAGTCTAATACCTCTTCCAATGTCTATGGTGGAGAAGAGCCTTTTTCTGAAGCAGAGACAAGAGCCATCAAAGAGTTTGTTGATGCACATGAAAACATTACTATCGCTTTTGACTACCATTCTCAGGGCAATGTCTTTTTCCCTGCGCATAAATTTATGCACGAAGCGGAGATAGACGGTACAGATATGAATGTACTCTGTGCCAATATGAATGATGAATTTGTCAAAGTGACAGGTAGAAAGTATGGGATACACAGAGGTAAGCCACCTGCAGGACTCATCAGTGGTTCTGGGCGTGAATATTACTACTCTAAGGGTATCATCGCTATTGTGGCGGAAGTGGGGACGAAGAATATTCCTGACTATATGAAGAGTATGTCAGGAAGTATTCACGAAAATATTCCTGCATTGAAACATGCATTTTCTGAGGTTATCAACTACTCTGCTGTAGCACCTAAAAGAGTAGATGATTTTACGGTAGAGAGCAGAGATGCGACTTCTGTGACCCTGACATGGAAATATGAAGTGCGTGATGACATCTTCTTTGAAGTTTTTAGAAGTACCAAAGACAAAGATGCCTGTAATGAACGTACTAAAGTTGGGGTAGTGGGTGGACAAAGTTTTACAGACACAGACCTGAACTCATCAACCAACTACCACTATACCATTCGTGCAGTGAACAAAAATACAGGCTATAAGTCACCTTTTGCACCGGTTGTTAAAGTGCGTACATGGCTGGAAGATGATGAGTTTTTCAAACTTATCTTTGCCAACAAGTCTGGTACAGGGTACGTAGGACAGTACACACAAGAGCAGAACCGTTCACACTTTGGACTTAACTCTCTTTTTGTGGGTATCAATAAGTCGCGGGGTGTCTGTGATGCGGTGATGAGTTTTGATCTTGACAGTATCCCTGAAAATGCCATCATCAAATCGGCACGTTTTTACATCTACCCTATGAACCGTGTAGGTGCGAAGATAGAAAAATTTGGGGAGTGGAATCTCTCACTACTTAAACAAGAGAGTTTTTCCGAGGTAACAGACTTTGATGAAGTGGAAAATGCCAAAAGTAAAGGGGTTATAGGTCGTGCAATACAGTCTAGTAAGCTCACACAAGGTATTTGGAACCATTGGAGTTTCTCTAAACATGAATGTCAACTCTTACAGGAAGAGATAGACAAAGGACAAGCAGTCTTTAGACTTGACGGTCCTAAAACACTACCTGATGGTGAAGACTCTCAGATGATGCAGTTTGATATAGGGTATGGACAGTATGGCGGGGGTATTCACTACCGTCCCATACTGGACATCAAATATACACTTGAAAATGAAAAAATAAAACTTTCTTCCTCTGCACGTAATACTATTTGTACCGATAGAGTTGAAGAAGGTTTGAAATCTGGATTTGATAAAGAAGGAAACCGTGTCTATGGTTATTTAGACTTTGACCTCAGTCAACTTCCTGACCCTCAAACTACGATGATAACCCAGTGTGCACTACGTATACGTAATAACAATACTTTTAAAAGTAAGTCTGATGTGCATTACTATGTTGAGCTTGTTGAACTTGATGAAGTAGGTACCTATGAAGATATTAAAAACCGTGAGAAGATAGAGTATATCGGTTATGAAGTAGCAGAAAATGATTTGGCAAGAAAAGAGTGTCAGTACTTTAATTTTGATACCTTATCTAAAAAAGTTTTAGATGCCATGCATCAAGAGGGTAAAAAACTCAAACTTGTCATTAAACCTACGTCATCGTTTGTTATTAAAAATAGATTGATTGAGTGGAATGATGATGTGGAACTTATCATTAAGTATATCCCTAAACGCCGACAACCTGTAGTCAAAGTAGAGAACTTGAAAATCAGCAAAGAGAATAAAATGATAAAACTTTCCTGGGAGAAGGTAGATGATGAAGCACTAAATGGGTACTACGTTGTACGTAACAGCTTTCATACACCTAATCACTTTATGGATGGTGTGAAGATCTACGGGGGTAAAGACACCTACACTTATGATAACTTCGCATCTTTTGATAAAGAGAAATATTATGCTGTCTTTGCCTATGATGATGTACCCAACTTCTCAGAACCTGCTGTCATTAAATATAATCCGTTAGAGAAGTATTGACAAATAGGAGTATTTAACTCCTATTTAAAATCCTCTATGTTATACTTAAGTATGACAAAGCAAACATTACTTGAACTATTGGAAATATCAGCAGACAAGAAATTCTTATTTCTCGGACGAGAAGGGCTTTTTACGCAAGATGAGATAGCCCGTTTTTTAAAAAAGTATGGCATTGAGATGACGAAGTATTTGGAAGAGTGTGTAGTCGCGACCATAGAACCACTCAATCTCAATCCTGTAGAAGAGGATATCTCGAATGATGCTTATGATGCCAAAATCCCATCATTTAGCCTCGATGAATTTGAAAAACTTCTCTCTGAAAATATCAACGATGATGAATTGCTTATGGCGATTAAACTCACCAATGACCAAGCACGTGTCTTTAGACTTTTAGGAAATGCAAATATCTCTGAAGCGCTGTTTGTAAAACTGCTCATGATGTATCAGTGGCATGAAGAGGAAGAGGATAACCGTGAAGACCGTGATACTATCATGTACACACTCAAACGCTACATAGACATTAAGCCAAATGAGGCAGACCTGCACTACAGCTACCTGACATTGCGTCGTTTAGCTACTGAAGCGACCAATCCTCAATTACTCTTGGCACTTATAGGTTTTCAAAACTTTGAGTTTCTCATACGTGGTAAAGAAAAAGTGACTTTACGTGAAACGATAGCACGTAATACCTATTTGGACAAAGAAGTCATTCATAAGCTTGTGAGCCTTAGAGACAAAAAAGTGGATGTAGCCTTGGCGTGTAACCCTGTGGTGGAGCTCACGTTACTCCAAACACTACTAGGTAAAGAAGATGAACGTATTAATGAGGCTCTTGCTACCAATGTAAATATAGATGATGCAATTTTTCAGGCACTGATTGGTAAAGAAGATAAGGTCGTACAACTATTATTACTCTCTCAGCCTATCAAGAAAGAACGTTTAGCACTTATAGAGACTAGGGGCTTAGATGCAGACTTATTGGCAACCATAGGTGCCAATGAACACTTAGAGCGTGAAGTGGTAGATTTACTCATAGAAAAAGAGAATGAAATACTGCTTTGTAACCTTGCACAAAACAGCATACTCACTCCTACTCAGATAGAAGCGCTTTATGCAAAACATATCGACAGCACTATGAGATGTTTGGCACTCAACCCTGTGACCCCTGTGGCATTACTGGAAACATTGTATGAAACAGAGAATGATGCTGTGCACATCGCTTTGGCACATAATCCAAGTACACCAGAGTCTATCTTGCGTACGCTTTTTGAAAAAGATGATTTAGAGATACAAAGAAGTATGGCTTCCAACCCTTCTATCCCTTTGGATATTTTGGATATTCTCAAAGTAGATACGCGGTTGCAAAATGAGTTGGCGGAGAACCCTATACTCATCAAAGGCTATGAGACGGTGTTAGATTATGATAAGAAGGCTGTGCAGTTTTAAATAACTGCTATAATTTGATTAATTTCCTCACATCTTGTTTGTGGCGTTGTTATTCTCTTCATTTTTTTAGAAAAAACGAAGCAAAAAATCGTCACGGCTCTCGAATCGCTCCGCTTTCAAGGGCGTTCGCCGTGACAT
>CAZQOC010000067.1:0-7523 GCA_964594745.1 uncultured Sulfurovum sp. | reverse complement strand
ATTTTGCAGACCAATAATCTCTATGGTCTATTCAATTTGCTCTTTTATTTCTGCATTTAATCTCGCAAACAAATTCTTAAATACTCCCTTAGCAGTCTTTTGTGCCAACTCTAAGTTTTCAAAAATAGTATGCTGTGCAAAAACAGTCGGCTTTTGAAACTTTCTGCCAATACCGATTTGGGCAATAGAAGGCTCATCCATCTCTAATAAATTTACTGCATCTCCAAAAACAACACTTCCTGCATCAGGTTTGGTTTTACCAGTAACCACATCCATCATGGTTGATTTTCCTGCACCATTGGCACCAATAATACAACGCAGTTCACCAAATTCTATAGTAAAGCTAAGATTATTGAGTGCCTTAAAGCCATCAAAACTCACTGTGACACCATCAACGCTGAGTATACTTTTACCTGGGATAAGCTCTCCAACATTTTTTTCATTTTCCCTATTAAGCATTAACATGAGAAACCTTTTTCATTTTTAATTTTTTAAAGAGCCCAACAATCCCTTTGGGTAAAAAGATAGTAACTACTACAAATAATCCGCCTAAGAAATAGAGCCAGATTTCAGGAAATGCTGAAGTAAAATATGTACTGGCAAAGTTTACAACAAAAGCACCAATAATCGCACCATAGAGTGAACCACGACCACCAATAGCAACCCAAATCACTAACTCAATAGAAAACAACGGTGAAAAGACACCAGGGTTAATAATACCCACTTGCGGTACATACAATGCTCCTGCTATCCCCGCCATAACTGCGGAGACGACAAAGATGAAAAGTTTATATTTTGCCACACGATACCCAATAAAACGTACACGACTCTCTTCATCTCTAATAGCCATACAGACGCGACCTAGTTTTGATTGTATGATATATCGTGCGACCAGATAACTCATAAAAAGTGTTACAAATGACAATATTAATAAGCCTACTCTTGTTGCATCACTTTGCAAAGAAAAGCCCAATATATCTTTAAAGTCTGTTAAGCCATTGTTGCCCCCAAAGCCCATGTCATTTCTAAAGAATGCAAGCATGAGTGCATAGGTCAGTGCCTGTGTGATAATGGAGAGATAAACCCCCGTTACCCGACTTCTAAAAGCAAGCCAACCAAATACATATGCCAACAGTCCAGGTACAAACATTGCCATCACAAAGGCAAAAAGAGGGTTGTCAAAGCCATACCAAAACCATGGCAGTTCTTTGAGGTTCATAAACACCATAAAGTCAGGAAGTTCAGCGTTACCATATACCCCTCTATCACCGATTTCACGCATCAGATACATTGCCCATGCATACCCACCTAATGCAAAGAAAGCACCATGCCCAAGACTGAGAATACCAATATACCCCCAAACCAGATCAAGTGCCAGTGCCAGTATAGCAAATGAGATATATTTACCCAGCAGTGTCACCGTATAGGTTGAGACATGCAACCATGAGTCAGCAGGAATCAATAGATTGGCAATAGCTACATACATCACTACTAAACCAAGAAAAAAGAGTGTGATTTTCCCACCTTTGTCTTTTTCTAATATTTGCAAAACAAGTGGTTTTCTTTTACTATGTTCTTTCATCTCTTAATCCTCTGCATCCCGACCTTTTTGAGGGAAAAGTCCTCTAGGTCGTTTTTGTATAAATAGTATAATGAAAACCAATATAATCACTTTTGCCAAGACAGCACCTGAAATAGGTTCAATAAATTTATTGATCTCACCCAATGTAAATGCTGCAATAAATGTACCCCACAAGTTACCAACACCGCCAAATACAACCACCATAAAACTGTCAACAATATAGGCTTGTCCCAAATTGGGACCAACATTAGTCAGTTGCGAAAGTGCCACACCTGCTACACCTGCAATACCAGAACCTATACCAAATGTTAAAGCATCTATCCACCCCGTTTTGATACCCATTGCCTGTGCCATTTGTCTATTTTGTGTCACTGCACGTACTTTCAGACCTAAAGAAGTCTTTTTAAGAAGTAACAGTACCCCTACAAATACTAAAATAGCAAAGATAATAATATATAATCTGTTGTATGTCAGTGCCAAGGCACTATTAATCTCTAAAGAGCCACTCATCCATTCAGGTGTTTTTACCTCTTGATTGAGTGGAGAGTATATGCTTCTTACTAATTGTTGTAATACCAAGCTGATTCCAAACGTTGCAAGCAAAGTCTCCAAAGGTCTACCATAGAGATGACGTATGACAAGTCTCTCTATAATCATTCCTACCATACCACTGACAATAAAGGCTAAAGGTATGGCTATAATCACTGAATACTCTATCAGGTTTGGTAGAATTTGTTGCAAAGTATACGTGGTATATGCTCCAATCATCATCATCTCACCATGGGCCATATTGATGACTTTCATTACCCCAAAAGTAATGGCTAAACCTATAGCAGCCAAAAGTAAGATAGATCCTAGACTTAGACCAAAAAATAACTTTTCAATCACATCATAAAACCATTTTGCATCTTCAATTGAGCCAATAGATTTGTTTGCCGCACTTTTTAACGCTTGATCTTCACTATTTGACTGTATCTGTTTAAGCGTTTGTAGCGCCTGCGGAGAGAGGTACTCACCCAAAGCTTCTACTGATGTCAGTTTCTCTTCTTGATTCCCATATTGTGCTTTGAGAATATAGTGTGCCTCTGTAAGTTGTTTGCGTATTTGTTCATCTTTTTCAGTTACTAATGCCTTCTCTATGATTCCAAGAGAATCTTGGTTTAAATGTGCCAGTAAATTTTTTACTGATTTTAGCCTTGTTTCTTTATGGGGAGAAAAGAGATTGAGCGTAGCTAGTTTTGCCCTAATCATACCTCTTAGTTTATTATTCGTTTTAACCTTTTTTAAAAGACGCTTTGGTATATCAGAAAGCTTTTTGGAATCTAAAAGTTCTCTTGTATGAAAACTACTCCCATTTTTTTGCTCGACAATAACAAAAATGTTATCTGCTTTTGTATAATAAAGCTTTCCTTCCAGCATCCCTTGTAGTAAGCTCGAAAGTCTCTTATCGTTCGCATATTTGCTACTTAAAGTTTCAACAACTTTTTGTTTTTTGCTATAGCTTTTTGTGTTTAGGTTTTGTATATCTGTCTCAAAACTTTCTGCTTGCAGAAAGAGACTAAATAATAGACTAAGAAGTACTATGTGGATCGTTTTGTTCATTTACACCCTTTGAAATGAGGAACAAAGAGGAGGAACCTCTTTGTTTCATGTGATTATTTGTAGTTTTGCCCTTGGCATTTGTGTGTACTTACATTGTAGGCACCACAGTTCAACGGTGCTCTCCAGTCAGAGATAAGATCTTTACTTCCTGGGAGGAAATCAGACCATGCGTCCCCTGCAACGGTACCTTCTGTTTGCCATACTGTTTCAAATTGACCATCAGCTTGGATTTCTCCAATAAGCACTGGTTTTGTTAAGTGGTGGTTTGGCATCATTGTTGCAATTCCACCTGTTAAGTTAGGCACAGCAATACCAATCATCGCTTTTTGAACTGCATCTGGGTCAGTTGTGCCTGCTTTTTCAACAGCCTTTACCCACATTTTAAATCCGATATAAGTTGCTTCCATTGGGTCATTGGTTACTTTTTTATCGTTTTTCATGAATTTTTTCCAAGCAGCGATAAACTCTGTATTGACATCAGCTTCTGCACTTTGGAAGTAGTTCCAAGCAGCTAAGTGACCCACAAGTGGTTTGGTGTCAAGACCAGAAAGTTCCTCTTCACCCACACTAAAGGCTACAACAGGAATATCTTCTGCTTTAATCCCTTGGTTTCCAAGCTCTTTATAAAAAGGCACATTGGCATCACCATTGATAGTTGAAACAACGGCTGTTTTTTTACCAGCAGTTCCAAACTTCTTGATTTCACTTACGATTGACTGCCAGTCAGAGTGTCCAAATGGCGTATAGTTAATCATAATATCTTCATCTTTAACACCTTTGGCTTTCAGGTATGCTTTTAAGATTTTGTTTGTAGTTCTTGGGTAGACATAGTCAGTACCGGCTAAAACCCATCTTTTAACACCTACTTCATTCATCAAGTAGTCCACAGCTGGGATTGCTTGTTGGTTTGGCGCAGCACCTGTGTAAAATACATTTTTAGAAGACTCTTCACCCTCATACTGTACAGGATAGAAAAGAATACCGTTTAACTCTTCAACAACTGGAAGCACAGATTTTCTAGAGACTGATGTCCAACATCCAAACGTTACATCTACTTTATCTTTGGTTAAAAGACCTCTCATTTTTTCAGCAAACAGTGGCCAGTTAGACGCAGGGTCAACAACAACAGGCTCTAGTTTTTTTCCTAAAACTCCACCTTTTTTGTTTTGCTCGTCAATGAGCATCAGTACAGTATCTTTCAGTGTTGTTTCACTAATCGCCATCGTTCCTGACAGCGAGTGAAGCACACCAACCTTAATCGTATCTGCAGCATGTGCAGCCATACCCAATGTTACTAGTGCAGCAACAAAAGTCTTTTTCATAAATGAAAGTTTCATACATTGTTCCTTTTTGGTTTGATTTTTGGCCATGACACGAGCTATACGATACAAATACACAAAGTCTATTTGTATTGTATATTTCGACATTAACACGCGTTAATTATGCCAACAAAAAAGTATAGCTCTAAAGTGTTGCGTAAGTGTTGTTTTAGAGTGTAAAATATGATTAATTTTTAACCAATTGGATAATATGATTAAATTGATACTTGTCCAGATGCACTTGAATCATCTCTACGGTTTTGGGATTCTTGTCTTTATACTGTGTCAAGATGTTTTCTATAGTTGCAGCATCTAAAGCATTGGATGCATTTATGATTTCTTCTCTATCGTGTATGCTTATAGCTATATTTTCTGCTTTAGATGTTTGAATACTGTTCTGCATTTTGCTATCCTCTACAAACTCCACTGTGAGTATCTTCCTTAGTTGCTTCACTAACTCACTTTCTTGTACAGGTTTTTCTATAAAACCATCCGCACCACACTCAAGCGCTTTTTCACGTTCATCTTCAAAAACATGTGCAGAGACCAGCAATACAGGTATATGTTTATTGTTTGGATCTGCTTTTATGCTACGTGTCGCTTCATAGCCATTCATCACTGGCATTTGAATATCCATCAGTACCAAGTCAACGCCATTGTCCTTAAGTAATTCTATAGCACTTTTTCCATTTTCTGCTTCAAGCGCAATAAACCCAAACGATTCAACAATCTGTACCAACAAAGACCTGTTTTCGGGTATGTCATCTACGATTAATATCTTCATTTTATTTCTAAATGTTTGAGCCAATACAAAGTTGACATGTTTGGTCTCTTCCAACATACAATTGGCACTCTTTTTACTTGGGGCATAAAGTTGCAGATGAAACTGTGTGCCTTGTCCTATCTCGCTTTCTACAGACATTTTACCACCCATTAACGTGACAAGTTTTTGTGAAATGGTCAGTCCAAGACCAGTACCTTGCCTAAAATCTGAAGAAGTCTTAATCTGCTCAAAGGCTTTAAAGATAAGTGTAATATCTTCATTTTTTATGCCAATACCTGTATCTATGACATCAAAAGAGAGTTGATTGTTGTGGTAAGTACAATGAAGTTCTATTTTCCCTTCATGCGTAAACTTCAGTGCATTTCCCAAGAGATTAAAAAGCACTTGGCGAAGCCGCTGTTCATCTGCTTCTACATACAAGGGGAGTGACGTATAGTCATTCACAACAAATTCAAGATTTTTGGTCTTGGCACGGTTGGCAAATATCAGGACAATATTTTTTATAAATTCATGCAAATGAAGGGGTGCATTGACAATCTCTATCTTTCCTGCCTGTAGTTTAGCTACCTCTAATACCTCACTGATAATATTAAGCAGATGTCCTCCGCTGCTATGTATTGCTTCTAGGTTCTCTTTTTGTGTCTCATTAAAATTTGGATCTCTAAGTAAAAATTTGGCAAAACCCAGTATGGCATTGAGTGGGGTTCTTAGCTCATGACTCATGTTTGCCAAAAAAAGAGATTTTGCATAATTGGCAGATTCGGCCTTTTCTTTTGCTTCTCGTAACTCACGGTTTGCTCTTTTTCTCTCAGTAATGTCTTTAAAGACAAATACAACCCCTTCATCTGCATCATTTTGCTCTGCAATGGGTGTAGAGACATACTCTGCAAAGAAAAAACTGCTTTGACCTTTTTTGAGTTCTAAATCACCTGCATCATTCTCTTTGAAATTCAGTTCAAAAGCATTATCAGGCTCTATTAAACTATGTTCTTTTCTTATCAATGAAGTAAACTTTTGACCAATAAGCAATGCTTGTTTTAAATTTAAAGCACTACAGGCAGCAGGGTTCACAAAGGTGATTGTACCTTGCTTATCTACACCTATGACCCCTTCGCCAATGGAGTCTAGTAGTAGCTTAATACGATTTTGACTCGATATAAGCGCTTTATTATTTTCTTTAAAAATGTGCATAGCACTAATCATGTCGCCAACTTCATCTTTATGATTCATAGTTGGAATAGCTGTCTCGATATTATTTTTAGAGAGCCCCAACATACTTTGTTGTAACTCTATCAATGGTTGCATGATGCGTTTTGATGTGATGCGCATGGTTATTAGTATTACCATTACGAAAAGAAATACTACAACTATAAGCAAGTATTCGACTTTTTTCAAGTAGGCTCTAGACTCCTCTATGGCGTTGTTGGTTCTGCGTTCAAATGATTCAAAAAATTTATTGATAGGGTTCATAATGAGCACTTTGGACTGATGGTATTCGTTCGAGTGCATAATCTTTCGAGCAAGTGAAAAATCAGGCTTACACTTACGTGTGTAGCTTCCGTTGCTGTCTTTACAGTAACCCTCTACAGCATGCATGGCAACCTCTTCTAAATGCACCAGTGTATCTGACTGCTCTTGTGATTTTGAGAGTAAAGCGAGTTCCTCTTTCGTAAACCCTGCCTTCTTCATTAATGTTCGCAGTGGTATTGGCTTGCCTGTCACTCTTGGAATCTCTTCTGCACTGTTTACAGCCAAAAAGTCCCAGTATATTCTATTGTAGTGTTTGGGTCTTGGGTAGATACCGTTACGTATGCCCAAGACCTCATAGTATTGATCTTTAAAACGCTTCTCACCTGTGATAACGTAGGTTCTTGCAAGTCTTGTAAGGTCATCACTACTTTGTCTTAACTCATCTGCAAGTAAAAAAGATCTATTCTTCGACTTGTAGACCTCTTCTATATGCTGATACGCGTTATTGTAGGTAATCAAGATTGCAATCACCAGTAAAAGTACAAATATATTGAGTCCATTTAAAATAAATGATAGTGACTTTAATTTCATGAAAAAAGGTATCCTTGAAAATAGTATAGTAACCTATAACCCAAATCACGAAATAGAAATTCGGCACTCTTCATAATCATTGTACTCAAGTACTCCGTGTAAAATCATCGCCGAACCTAAGGGTGCGACTCAAATTTGACACAAACTCCTTAAACACAAGCATTACAAAGATTGC
>CAZQOC010000066.1:0-7543 GCA_964594745.1 uncultured Sulfurovum sp. | reverse complement strand
GAAAGCTTTTTCGCTCTAAAATCTGAACTTACTACGATTGGATCAAGGGTTACTTCCTCTGCGAAAGTGTATGTACTAAACATAGCTGATACTGCTATGAATGAAAGTGTGAATGTTTTGCTTGTCATCTGTTTTCCTTTAATAATAAAAGGAGGAGAAAGTATAAGTGAATGATTATAAGTTCTCTTCCCTACGCTGGAATTGTCCAGTTCAAGTTCAACGGGTTTGTTATCTCAGCCTTAAAAGGCACCCCGAGAGATTGATAGTGATTTATACAAAAAATTACTTTTAGTTATGCTTAAATAGGAGTAAAATACTCTTATTTAAAAAAATCTCTTTATATTTGTTTATTTTCAAATACATTTATGAGTGCTTTTGTTCTTCTTTTTGAAATTTCGCCATTCTCTAATACATCTGAAATCATTGCTATTCCTGAAGCAGCATTAGTCTCTACGACTTGATGAATATTTTCAATAGTAATCCCCCCTATGGCTACGATAGGATAATTCACATTTTTTGCCCATTTTTTCAATTGTTCTGTTCCTACAGTATCATAAACCAATTTTTTAGAAATAGGCTCATAAACAGGTCCTATGGCAAGGTAAGATGGTTCAAACCCTAAAGCGATATCTATCTCTTTAGGAGTATGTGTGCTAATACCTAATCGTATCCCAGCATCAAGTATGGCTTGCACATCTGCTTCTTGAATGTCTTCTTGTCCTAGGTGTATACCATAGACTCCATATTTGATACCTAGTTCCCAAAAGTCATTAAGAAAAAATCTGGCGTTAAATGCTTCTGAGATTTTGATGGCTTCCATAACTTCATCTTCTAGTGCTTGACCTGAGAATGCATCTTTTGTTCTAAGCTGGGCTGTGGTGATGCCTACGTCATACAGAGGTCTTAGTTTGTAGGCTCTGTCTACTACGGGATAGATGCCTAGTGGGGTATTATCACATTTTGGGAATTTCATTTTAATCCTTAAACTGGTGCCAAAAAGGTGTACCTATGGTAGGCGTAGAAGGAGATGCGAACTCTCTTTCTTGCATAATGCCTGCTTCATATCCTAGTCTACCAGCCTCAACTGCCACTCTAAACGCATCCGCCATTTTTACTGGGTCTTGTGCCAAGGCTATAGCAGAGTTGAGCAGTACACCATCGTACCCAAGCTCCATTGCCTGTGTCGCATGGGAGGGCTTACCTATACCTGCATCTACTACAAGTTGCAAGTCTGGGAACTGTTTGCGAATAGCTAGTAGATTATCTGGATTCATCAGCCCTTTACCTGAGCCTATCATAGAACCCCAAGGCATAATGATTTCACATCCTACATCTGCAAGACGTTTAGCTACCACCAAGTCATCTGTCGTATAAGGGAATACTTCAAAACCCTCTTTTATCAGCACTTCTGCAGCCTTAACTGTCTCAAAAGGGTCAGGCTGTAGGTTGTACTGGTCACCTATCACTTCAAGCTTTATCCAGTTTGTGCCGAACACTTCTCTTGCCATCTGTGCGGTGGTAATGGCTTCTTTGGCAGAGTGCGAACCTGCTGTGTTGGGTAACACTTCAATGCCTAAAGACTTGATAATATCCCAAAACTGATTACCCCCGTTAGATGCACTGTCCCCTGCAGCCTGGCGACGCAAAGCCACTGTGACTATCTGCGCACCAGAAATCTTAATGGCATCTTCCATATTTGCAGGACTTGGGTAGAGTGCAGAACCGATAAGTAATCTGCTGGACAAGGTCTTTCCCCCTATCTGCCAAGTATTACTCTTTACATCTATATGCTTAGTCATATTAACCTCCTTGTACTGGTGCAAGTATCTCAATACTGTCATTATCTTGCACTATCGTTGTTTCATATGCTGACAATGCAACAAACATACCATTAAGTGCTACAGCAAAACCCTCACCTTTATGCTCAATAGCCTTAATCATCTCTTTCACATTTAAGCCCTTAGAGATACTTTTTCTTTCACCATTTACTATAATTTCTATCATTTTAAAATTCCTCCATTGAGTGCTTCTTCTACCACAGCAGGAGCGAGCAGATACCCATGTCTGTATAGTCCGTTAATACGGGTAAGTTTTTCACTCTGTGTTATGGCAGGTAAATTGTCTTTAAGTGTAGGACGGCAGTTTGTTACCATATTCACTATGCGTGCTTCTGCAAAACCAGAGTGCATTGAGTACACCGCAGAAAGAAGCTCTAAAGAAGAACGTACAGACATCGGACTTTTATCTTCGCTCTCTATCTCCGTGGCACCTATGATATACCTGTTGTTAGGACGAGGCACAATGTATATTTTGTATCGTGGATGTAACATACGTGTAGGTCTGCTGATGTTTACCTCAGGCGCATCCAGCCAGAAAACTTCACCACGGACACCACGCAGATTATCTACCTCATCTTGTGCACCCAAACCACGTGCATCAAACACCCAGTCATACGGTTCACATACACCTGCAAAACAGATTTCTCCCTCTCTGACTTCATCCACTTTGATCTCTTGATGCCACGTAACGTTTGGATGAGCCAAGAGATAGTCGCTAGATACTTTCATAAAACGCTGCGCATCTACCTGCCCTTCATGAGGGATAAAAAAAGCTTTACTATGCTGTTCCAAATCAGGTTCTAGTGCTGTGATGCCTGCTTTGTCGAGCAATGCTATCTCTGATGCTTCTTCTACTTTGGACTTCAATGTCTCAATAAAATGATCTAACTCACTATAGTCCTGTGGGTGAGCAGTAATAATGCTTCCCTCTTGTTGATACGCATCCAAAATATCCAACTGTTCCAGTAATGCCGGCCATAAAGCAATAGAACGTTTCCCATGTTCAAAGATCACAGACTCTGCAGACTCCAGCTCTGCAAAGACAGCGAGCATCCCTGCTGCGGTCATCCCTGCTGCGTTGTCACCATAGGCTCTGTCTTCATCAAAGAGTGTGAGGGTGTGTCCTTGTTGTAAAAGATTTAAAGCTAAAACTCTTCCGACAAGCCCTACCCCTGCTATAGCTATATGCATCATAAAACCTTCTCATTAAATCACGCGAATGCGTGCCTGTTGTGGCGAACGCCCTTAAAAGCGGAGCGATTCGAGAGCCACAACGATTTTTTGTTTCGTTTTTTCTAAAAAAATGAAAAGAGAAACAACACCACAGTCAAGTTAAAAGGAAACCTGACTAAACGATATTAAATTAAATCAATTTTGAAGCTTATCAGCCTCGACATACACCTCTGAACCCATCTCTTTAAATTTCATGGACATCTCATCCATACCTTGTTGTTTGGCACTCTCTACATCTGTACCTAAGCTGTCTGCATACTCACGTACATCAGCAGAGATCTTCATAGAACAAAACTTCGGCCCACACATAGAACAAAAGTGTGCTACTTTTGCTGCTTCCATAGGAAGTGTGTCATCGTGGTACTCGCGTGCACGTTCAGGATCAAGACCGATGTTAAACTGATCTACCCATCTAAACTCAAAACGTGCCAACGACATAGCATCATCTCTTGCTCTTGCACCGGGGTGCCCTTTAGCAACGTCAGCAGCGTGTGCAGCTATCTTGTAAGTAATGAGTCCCTCTTTTACATCTTCTCTGTTAGGCAGTCCCAAGTGCTCTTTAGGAGTCACATAACAAAGCATGGCACATCCATACCAGCCAATCATCGCCGCACCTATGCCTGAGGTGAAGTGGTCATACCCGGGAGCAATATCAGTCGTTAAAGGGCCGAGTGTATAGAACGGTGCTTCATCACACCACTCAAGTTGTTTTTCCATATTTTCTTTTATCATATGCATCGGCACATGACCAGGCCCTTCGATGAGTGTTTGCACATCATGTTTCCATGCTATTTGCGTAAGTCGTCCAAGCTCTTTAAGCTCTGCAAACTGTGCTTCATCGTTAGCATCTGCGCCTGAACCTGGACGTAACCCATCACCGAGTGAAAAAGTTACATCATACGTCTTCATAATCTCACAAATCTCTTCAAAATGCGTGTTAAGGAAGTTCTCTTCATGGTGGTGTATCATCCACTTCGCCATAATAGACCCACCACGTGAGACAATACCCGTCACACGTTTGGTTGTCATCGGTACATGATGCAATAGAAGTCCTGCATGAATAGTAAAGTAATCTACCCCTTGTTCAGCCTGTTCAATAAGTGTATCTCTAAATACTTCCCATGTTAAATCTTCAGCGATACCGTTCACTTTTTCAAGTGCCTGATAGATAGGCACAGTCCCGATAGGCACTGGGGAGTTACGAAGTATCCAATCACGTGTGGTGTGAATATTCTTTCCTGTACTCAAATCCATCACAGTATCTGCACCCCAGCGTGTAGACCATACCATCTTCTCAACCTCTTCTGCGATGCTTGACGTGGTAGCTGAGTTACCGATGTTTGCATTAACTTTTACCAAAAAGTTACGTCCGATAATCATAGGTTCTACTTCAGGGTGGTTGATGTTACAAGGGATAACCGCACGTCCCGCGGCTACTTCCTGACGCACAAACTCAGCAGTGATTTTCTCTGGCAAATTCGCACCAAAGCTTTCACCTTTGAGTCTGGCTTCTCTCTCTTCATCTTGAAGATACTCTTCTGACATCGCAGCATCTTGGTTTTCACGCAATGCAATGAACTCCATCTCAGGAGTAATGATACCTTGACGTGCATACCAAAGTTGAGAAACGTTTTTGCCTTTTTTTGCTCTAAGTGGTGTACGTACAAGCCCTTTTGCTCCTGCGGTCACATAGTCAAGTTGCTCATCTGTAGAGTACCCATTATCTGAAGGTGCCATGATGCGCCCTTCATACTCTTCTACATCACCACGAGCTGTAATCCACTCTTTTCTAATGGCAGGGATACCTTCATCTACATTGATCTCTACAGATTGATCAGTATAAGGTCCTGAAGTATCATAAACACGCAGTTTTGTTTCATTTCCCAATAAGATTTCTCTTACAGGTACTTTGATGTCTTTATATATTTCACCTTCTAAATATACTTTAGTCGATGCAGGAAACGGCTCTCTTGTAAGCTCATCGTTTGAGGTTGAAAATTTATCTTTAAATGGTTTTGTCATGTTATCTCTTTCATAATAATTAAAATACGAAAAGAGAGAAATGTAAATTACGAAGTAAAGTGGATAAACCTATCAAATGCCAAGCATCTCATAGATTTATCCACTTTATGTAGTGTTACAATCTCTTCCTTACGCTGGTCTTAACCAGTTCAAGTTCAACGGGACAAGCTATTTGCAGCTATCTCAGCCATATTTCCCAAAAAGAGAAACACAGCGCCCCGAGAGGTTTGATACTGTCAATATAATATAAATAAGATAAAAATAGTCTTAAATGAAGGATAAGTAAGAGGAAGAAAAAGAAAGTGTTCCGTTAAAAGAAGAGGCTAGTCCTCTTCTGTTTTCATATCAACGAGTTCTGCAAGAAGCTCATCTACTTCCTCATCATCAAGTTCATTACGCCCAAGCTCCTCAATGATGGCAAAGCATTCTGTACGCATCTCACGCATCTCTTCAAGATCTTCTTTTTGAGTTGTAGAAGCTGTTTTGGATTTATCGATAGCTGAAAAAAGTTCATCTATCGCTGCTTCTAAGTCTGGGATAATTTCTAGTTCTAAAAGGTTTTTAAGTTTGTCTGCATTGCTCATATGACTGTCCTGTATATAATAGTATTGTCCGTATTATACTATTATTTCCAACGTGTTTGCTTTTTCTGTGTAAGTGCTTTATCCACTTTTTCATGTAACTGTTTTGCTTTTTTCCCAAACACAAACTTTCCGCCAAAAATCGCTTCAACTTTTTGTACATAACGTTTTAGACTCTCTTTTTGTGCGGGTGTAACGGCTTCTTTAAACAAAAACTGCATCCCACTCTCTTTATCATAGCTTTTTGCTTGACGTTCTATGTAAAGTACGCCATCTTGAAAAGTCACTGTACCATTTTTATCTAATATATAGTATTGTATTCTGTCACCTCGTGGTGCGTCATATTCACGACCGCTTCTATCCCAGTGCGTATACAGCGTTAAAGTCGTTCCATTTATTTCATACACACCATTTTGCGTACTTTTTGCTCCACAACTACCTGATTGATTTTCTAATGTAAAACTAAAAAGGGGTAAAGCCTCTGAATTGACCTCTTTTGGATAGAGTTTCATCTCTATACCTTTATCGCCATATTCGTTGTATGATTCATGTACGATGGTATAGGTCATACCATCTATCTGCACTTGATTTTCTACACTTAGAGCAAAAGCGTGCACCCATACCAAACACAATAAAACGATTTTCATGTAACACCTTCAAATAAAATCTAAAACAAATTATACCTTAATGCTGTGATTTGACATAAATGAATGTACAATAACTAAAATAATACAAGGAATAGTTATGTCAGAAACACAACAAAATCAAACCGACGATAAATTCTTCGAAAGAGCCGATGCACACATCGCCCTAGCCAACGGACACGTCAACGCCCAAGTACACCCAGGACTCGCAAGTAATTCACTTATGTATGCTGCATCACGTTTCAATGCATGGGTGACAGCTGCTGGTTTTAAAAGTGGTGAAGATATGAAAAAAGAGAAAAAAGAAGTACTAGACTTCTTTACAGAACAATACAGACTCATGCTCGAAGAGAACTTCGACAACTACGCTGAACACTATGACCATTTTATGGGTGTCAGTAAAGAGATGTCAGAGGAAGCGTAGGCTATGGTCTAAATATCTTAATCTCCAAATCGTTGATGATTTTATAATGTTTATCATTGGCGGTATAGAGCACTAACCCATAGTTGGAGCATGTTGCACCTATGAGTGCATCAGCTAACTGCATAGAATAACTTAAAAAGTACTCCTCTACATAAAAAAGTGCCAATGCTGAAATCTCTTCATTCATATATATCGTTTTTACCTGCCACTGTTTTAGCGTACGTTTCAACTGACGTAACTCTGCTTTATCTCTCATGCCTTGTACTAATTCCATGTAGGTAACAGCAGAGATAGCAAACCTATTGAGACTATGTATGAGGTCATACGCGTTTTGGTTGCCGCGTAGATACCAAATAATGACATCTGTATCTAGTAATACATCATAGTTCAAAGTTACGCCCTACTCTCATACCTCTTACCATCTCATCCACAGATTCTGTTCTATCTGCCCACATACCAAACATCTCATCGTTTTTTGGGTCACTATGTGGTTCATCATAAGGTATAAGTTTTGCTTTGGCTTTACCTCGATACGTGATGAGTACATCTTCGCCTTTACTTAATACATCAAAAAGCATAGAGACATTAAAACGTAGGTCTTTTGCTGTTACTGTCATAAGATATCCTTTAATAAGTTTATATTTAAAGTATAAACTATGTGAAATTAAATGGTGCTGAAAGAAGACTGTAGATTATAAAATATAGGAGAGTATGAATCTAAAAGATTCGCTTTAGTTAGTGTTAGATTTATTCTGAAGTTTTGGGCGTAGTGAAGGAGCGTACAATGAGTACGTGACTGAG
>CAZQOC010000065.1:4024-7618 GCA_964594745.1 uncultured Sulfurovum sp. | reverse complement strand
TTCTTACCATGAGAGGGCCTTCACCCTTCAAGAACGCAATACCTTTTTGATCACAAGCCCCAGCGATGAAGATGTTTTCATCACTCACTTCCAACCCTTCCTCTTCCAACACTTTAGTCCAGTGTGCAATTGATTTTGTTTCATCTCTATCTGCAATGTCTAAAGGGTTTTCTGTAGTAGGATCTAGTTTAAGCTTCTGAGCAGCAAGTTCCATGATCTCTTTATCTGCTTCTACAGGGGTCTTACCAAAGTAACCAAGTACCATACGACCATACCCTGGAGCAATCTGCTTCCATGGACCAAACATCACGTTTGCATACGCTTGCTGCCAATAAAATTGAGATACAGGGGTTACTGATGTACCATAACCACCACGCTCAACCACTTCTTTCATCGCAGCAATCACTTCATCAAACTTCTCTAGGTCTCCAGAGTCTCTCATCATCTGTGTATTTGCTGTAAGTGCCCCACCAGGCATAGGAGAGAATGGAATAAGAGGAGAAACCTGTGTTGCTTCAGGTGGTATCATGTATTCAGCTAGGCACTCTTTGAGTCTCTCTTCATACTTCAGTACTTTATCTAGTTTCAAATCACCAAGGTTATAGTTGGTACCTTTAGTGGCATGAAGCATGGTTAAGATATCTGGTTGAGAGGTACCACCGCTTACTGGTGATGCAGCCATATCAATACCGTTTGCACCTGCTTCAAGCGCAGCAAGATACGCTGCCACGGAAACACCCGCTGTCTCATGTGTGTGTAGTCTTAGGTGAACAGACTCACCTAGAAGTTTTCTTGCCATGGCAATGGTTTCATAAACTTTATGTGGGTTTGCTGTTCCCGATGCGTCCTTAAAACAGACAGAATCAAATTCAATCCCTGAGTCTAAAATATTTCTGAGTGTTTTTTCATAAAATGCTACATCGTGTGCACCTTTACATCCCGGAGGTAGATCCATCATGGTTACAACTGCTTCATGATTCATACCATGTTTTTTAATCGCTTCAGCCGAGAATGCCAAGTTGTTTACATCATTAAGTGCGTCAAAGTTACGTACAGTGGTTGTACCGTGTTTTGCAAACATTTTTGCAAAAAGGTCTATCATTTCACGGCTTCCTGTATCTAACATGACCGTATTGATACCACGTGAAAGTACTTGAAGGTTCGCATCTGGTCCTACAATTTCTCTAAATCCATCCATCATATCGAATGCATTTTCCTGTAAGTAGAAGAAAAGTGATTGGAATCTTGCTCCACCACCAAATTCAAAATGTGTTAATCCTGCATTTTTTGCTGCTTCAACTGCAGGAAAAAAGTCATCCATAAGGACACGACCACCAAAAACAGACTGAAATCCGTCTCTAAAGGTTGTATCCATTACATCAATGTATTTTTTAGCCATTTACGATACCTTGTTTATTGATTTTTACGAAATTCACTCACAGCTGCAACAATGGCAGCAACGTGATGTGCATCATCTGTAGCATTGGAAGAAACAGGTGCTGCTTCAGGTGCTTTCTCTGGAAAGAATTTGCTGATAAGCATAGCTTGAAGCTTCACTACCTGAACAAGCACAAAAAGGAAGACAAAAACAATTGCCATCCCCAGTACCATAAACTTTAGGCCTTCGCCTACTAAATTAATTTCCATATATCCCACCTTTGTGTAAAAGTTCTACGAGTTTGTGACCTAAATTTTAAAATAGTTTTGCTTGTTACTAGTTAAAAATAGATAATTATCTACGTTTTCTTCGACGATTGTTATTTCTTGTAGCTTTTTTCTCACCTACATAACTTTGCATCATGTCATCTACTGTTTCCTGATCAAAACCTATTTGAGAACCGATATGCTGTTTTTCACTCTCTATGAGGTGTGACATAAGCTTCTCTAGAAGCATCTCTTTATCCATCTCTGACAAGTAAGCTAACATATCTTCTACATCGTTGTGAATAGGTATGTCACGAATTTTCTCTGCAAGATACTCTCTTCCCGAATCATCTAAACCCTCACCACCTTGAAGCGTCTCCAAACGCATCTGCGCACCTACCTCTTTTTGGATGCGTTGAAGTTCTCTAAACTCTTCCGTTGTCACCAAAGTAATCGCCTGTCCACTCTTTCCTGCACGCCCAGTACGTCCGATGCGGTGTACATAAGACTGAGGGTCAAAAGGTATGTGGAAGTTAAAAACATGTGTGACATCTTTTACATCAAGCCCACGTGCAGCCACATCTGTCGCTACCATAATTTTAATCTCGGCTCTTCTGTAAGACTTGATAATGACTTCTCTGTCTCTTTGTTCCAAGTCTCCATGTAATCCGCCAGCACTAAAACCAAGTGCCTGCAGGTGTTCAGTCAGTCTATCTACCTCACGTTTCATACGACAGAAGACAATACATTTATTGGTCTCTTCCGTTTCTAACAACTTCACTAATGCCTCATCTCTTTGACTTTCGTTAATCATATAGTAACGTTGTTCAATGACATTATTGGTTGTCTCTTCCTCCCCTACAACAGAGAGAAACTCTGGTTGATACAAAATGTCATTTGCAAGTTCTTTGATAGGTTCAGGCATGGTTGCAGAAAACAGAAGGGTTTGTCTGTTTTGAGGAATGTACTCAAATATCTCTTTGATTTCATCTAAGAAACCCATATCAAGCATCTCATCTGCTTCATCGAGGATGACTATCTCAGGGTTAAAAACATCAATCTTCCCTTTTTTATAGAGGTCTTTGAGTCTTCCTGGTGTGGCTACGACTATCTGAACACCCTTGTGAATAAGGGCAATTTGTCTTCCATAACCTACCCCACCATAGACTGTGAGTGTACGTATACCAGCAAAACGTCCTAAGTGGTAAAGCTCATCTGCCACCTGTGTAGCAAGTTCACGCGTAGGGGTAATGACCAGGGCACGTTCTATCTCACCTTTAGCAAGTTTATCCATCATGGGTAAACCAAACGCGGCTGTTTTCCCTGTACCTGTATGGGCTTGTCCCACCATGTCTGAACCAGAAGCGACAATCGGTATCGCTTGTTCTTGTATAGGGCTTGGTTCTCTAAACCCTGCTATTTTCACACCTTTTGCAATATCACGGTGAAAATTAAACTCCGAAAATTTCATTTTTTGCCTTTGTAAAAAGGTAGACACACGGGTCTACCCCTACATAAAATTTGTCCAAATATTTTGAACTTAAGAGAGCCTCTCGGGAGAGACTCTATAAATTCAATGTAGGGGCAAACCTATGTGTCTGCCCTTAATCTGTTGGGTCAACACATGGGTTAACCCCTACGTTATATGATCATCAACAAAACAACCCCAAAAATAATCCTATATATTCCAAACGGCACAAAGGTAAATCTTTGAATAAACACTAAAAAGAGTTTTACCGTGATATACGCCACCACAAAGGCAGCCAAAAACCCTATGCCAAACGCTATCCAGTTGGCATCGGAAAACTCTTGATAGTGCTTTAGTAAATCATAGGCACTCACTGCACCCATCACTGGAATGGCAAGAAGAAACGAAAAGTCTGAAGAGGTTTTTCTGTCAAGCCCGGAGAGCAACCCACCGATGATGGTAGCCCCTGCTCTACTTGTACC
>CAZQOC010000065.1:0-3924 GCA_964594745.1 uncultured Sulfurovum sp. | reverse complement strand
AGCCTATGTGCGATGGTTATCACCGTTTTTTCAGACAAAAAGTCATGCAGTGCTTCAAAGAGTCTAACCTCTGTATGCACATCCAACGCCGAAGTAGATTCATCGAAAATGACCACTTTAGGGTCACTCAAAATCATACGAGCGATGGCAACACGTTGTCTCTGTCCCCCACTGAGCTTGATACCGTCTTTTCCGACCAGTGTATCAAGTCCCAAATCCAATCCTGCTATAACATCTTCAAGTTGCGCGATACGTAAGGCTTCTTGCACCTTTTCATCGCTGTACTCTTTGCCTAGCGTTAGATTGAACAGCATTGTATCATTAAAGAGTTTAGGATGTTGCAAGATTAGATGAATATTTTCTCGAATCGAAGAAAGTTTTAAATCCCTGTTTGAGACACCTTCATAAAGTATCTCTCCTTCATCCAACGGATAAAACCCTACAAGTATGTTGGAGAGTGTTGTCTTTCCAGAGCCGCTTGCCCCGACAATAGCCACTTTACACCCTTTATCAATATGCATATTAATATTTGTTAATATCTTTTTCTCTTTTTGGTAAGCGAAAGAAAGATTTTTTACCTCTAACCCTATGGCATGTTGTCCAGCAAAAGGATCGTGTTTTTCTACTGTTTCTGGTTCTTGCTCCAGTGCATAGATGCTGTTTATACGCTTACATGCTGCTTTGGCTGTAGAGAGTACATACTGAAAGTTAATGATGTCCTGAATAGGTGTCACCATGACCCAAAGGTAAGAAAACACAGCCAGCATAAGCCCCACAGAAAGATCTGAGTATGCAACCGCCAAGATACTCACCGCTCTAAAGATTTCATACCCTGCCAAGAAGACTAGATAGGAGTATTTTAATGCCCTGTCACTCTTGTAGCCGTAGTTTATGGCATGGGTACGCAGGTCATCTGCCTTGATACGACTTTGCTCAAAAAAGTACTCCTCTTTATTGGCTGCGCGTATCTGATGAAAGAGTTCCAAGGTTTCTGTCAAAGAGTCTTGAAACATCTCGACTGCTTTGTTCTCTTCTTTCTTTAACTCCCCTATGTTACGTGCCAGTTTAACCGTAAAAAGCACCACCACAGGGTTGGTAAGAAGTATAAAAATCGCCAACGGCCAGTGTATCCACAAGAGTATCACTGCAGAAAAGACCAGCATCAACACAGCCACAATGAGTTTGGAGATAGTAGAACTCACAAAGCCATCGATGGTTTCCACATCTGTCACCAGCTTGGAAGTCACTGCCCCTACCCGCATCATCTCATACTCTTTAAGAGAGACACGCTTCAAATGACGTAACAATGATGCTCTCATTTTATATGTAATATTTTTTGATATGGAAACAAATATTTTAGTCTGATATATCGAGAATAACGTACTCAGAACACGAAGCACGACAATAATCACCAAGACAAAGAAGACATACCCTTTGGTATCAGAAGTAAAAAGGTTTGTACTAATCCAAAAGATAAACCCATGATCTTTCCCCAAGAGTAATTCATCCACAAGTATAGGAATAAACAGAGGGATAGCCACCACCAGAAGCGTGGCAGCTATGGCTATGATATTTCCTAATATAACTTCTTTTTGGTAGCTTAGAAGTTGTTGGAGTATGCCCTTTATCGTACACTTCACTTGCATCTAAACTGTCCAACCCTCATCTTCAAAAACAACATCATCATCTAAAGTCACACTCGTAGTATCGAGAAAGATATCTACATGAAACTTTCCATCTCCACGTTTAAAGCCTGGTTTGGCGTACATGCCATGTTTACGTCCCAGTGAGAGGTGTACCCCACACATACGTTCATAGCTTCCTACATCAGAGACTATTTTGTTTTTAGTCAAACCTCTGTTAAGACCAAAGCCCAGTTCTCGTACCCAGACTTCATCCTCTTCTCCTTCGCGTATGAGTGCTAACATCTCATCAAAGTCAGGCGTAGTATTCTCACACGCAACAATCCTACCATCTTCGATGATAATGGTAATAGGTTTTTCAGGCTTATTGACTCTGTACGTAGTATCTGCAAAGGCAAAGACTGTCGCCTTACCGTGTAATGCTGTAAGCTCTTTAGACTCAGTAAAGACCTCCCCTATAGGAAACTGCCCACCTACATTTGGCATGGTAGTGTAGTCACCTATGTTGAGTTTGGCTGGCTCAAAACCTACAGGAAAATGTAGTGCTTCTCCTCCACTGTAGATGACACCTTCTTTTGCAACATCTATCTTCTCTTTTAGCTTCAACCCTACTTCTTTAATGTTCTTAGTATCATATTCTAGTGCATCAATGTAGTGTGATACTTCATCTTCTTTCATGCGCCCAAGGTGTGGGTGTTCAAGTACCTTTATCTTGCGTTTGAAAAGCTCTACACGAATGCGAAAGGCATCTAAACGAAAATTTGTAGACTGTATGAGTACCACAAAGTCCAGCGCATCAAGCGTGTCAAAGACTGCTCGTATCTCTTCTGGCGTAGTGGTATGGAAGTTTATAAATGTAGCGTTAGGTAAGTTTGTATGATAGGCTTTGGCTAAAATGTTTGAGAGTGTAGAGTCAATGTCGTAGACGATGACTGCTTGATGGCTCTCATCGTGGTGGAACACTTGGCTTATAAGCGTTTGAGTGTAGGCTTGAGCTTTACTGTCAAGTGGATTTGTTTCCATCATACGATTTTTAAAATTTCCGTCAAGTCTTTCACATCGACACAATGCGTAGCAGCTTCTTTCAGTATGGGCTTTGCACAAAATGCCACACGTGTGTCTGCGTGGGCGAACATGCTCAGGTCATTCGCTCCATCACCTACAACTAGGGTATCTTTGCGGTCTACTCCAAGTAATGCTTGCAGACGGACTATCATGTCCCCTTTGGCTTGAGAATACATCATCTCTCCCCCTACTGCACCTGTGAGAATGCCATTTTCGTCTGCATGAAGAAAGTTAGAGAAGTCTGCATCGATGCCTAGCTTTTCACACGCTGGCTTCGTTGCATCTCTAAAGCCACCAGAAAAACAGACAACCGTGTAGCCACGCTCTTTTAGCCCTGCTACCACTTCAGCAGCACCTGGCATCATGGGTAAGTTTTGACATATCTCTTCTACCTTTACTTGAGGTAGTCCCTTAAGTAGTGCTACACGCTCTACCAGTGAAGCATAAAAATCCAACTCACCAGCCATAGCACGTTCGGTAATGGCTACCACTTCGTCTTTAAATCCAAGAACATCTGCAAAAAAGTCGATGGTCTCACCATCCATCAGTGTGGAGTCAAAGTCAAAGACTGCTAGTTTAGACATGTTACGTACCTCTATGCATTATTTTGATAGAATTATAACTAATAAATAAAAAAAGAGTAGTTAATATGTTTGAAAAATTTTGTGATGTTCTGTGCTTAGAAAAAGAATTTATAACCGTAGAGATAAATCCACCCCATGGTGCATCCATAGATGGACTTATCGCTGACATTCAAAAGCATAAGCTACAGGACAAAGTGACAGGCTTCTCCTGTACGGACAACCCACTGGCAAAACTTAAAATGTCAGGGGTACTTTCTGCCATTAAAGTACAACAAACCTTTGGCAAACCCGTCATCGCTACGATGAGTATGAGAGACAAGAACAAGCTCTCTTTACAATCTACTCTACTTGGTGCCAATGACTTTGATCTGCGTTGTATCTTGGCGCTTACAGGTGACCCTGCGAAGTTTTCTGACCAGCCAGATGTCAAAGGTGTGTTAGAGCGTGATTCGACTTTGCTACTAAGCATCATCCACCACCTGAATAAGGGAGTAGACTACAGTAACAAGCCACTCAGCCCTGCACCTAAACCCATCTACCCTTTCGCAGTGACGAATTCTTATGCTAAAAATATGGACTCACTTAAAAAACGTATGGTTAAAAAGCTCAACTACGGTGCACGTGCCATCATC
>CAZQOC010000064.1:0-7684 GCA_964594745.1 uncultured Sulfurovum sp. | reverse complement strand
TGGGAGCCAAAAGGGTTTCTGAACTTTTTAAAAAAGCCAAACAGATGGCACCCAGTATTATTTTCATTGACGAAATTGATGCCGTAGGCAAGAGCCGTGGTGAATTTAGAAATGACGAGAGAGAAGCCACACTTAACCAACTCCTTACAGAGATGGATGGTTTTGAAGATAGTTCCGGCGTCATTGTCATAGGTGCAACCAATAAAATCGATGTACTCGATGAGGCACTCCTAAGAGCAGGGCGTTTTGATAGACGTATACACATTTCCCTTCCAGATTTGGCAGATAGGGTTAAAACCTTAGAACTTTATCTGGCCCAGAAACCACATTCTGTTGATATAGTTCATATTGCTCGCATGACAGTAGGATTTAACTCTGCTGCACTTGATACACTTACCAATGAGGCAGCTATTTTTGCCATGAGAGAAGGAAGGAAGGAAGTGCTAACCTCGGACTTTGAAGCAGTCAAAGAAAAAGTACTTTTAGGAAAAAGAAAGATACTCTCTTTTACCGAAAAAGAACGTGAAATTCAAGCTGTTTACCAAGGAGCCAAAGCAGTGATTGCTACATGGCTAGATATAGACTTTGATAAAATAGGTATTGTCAATACCTTACTTGTAACACAAGAACATGAAATACTCTCTCGTTCACAACTCATCAATAAAATTAAATTTTATTTGGCAGGGAGCATCGCTACAAAACTGTACTATAATGAGCAATTTACAAATGCCAATCATGACATTCACCAGGCAAAAGAACTTGTAAGAAAAGTGATTTATGACTATGTTATGAGTGAAAACTTTATTGTCACACCACAACAAGAAGAAGCACTATTGCGTGAATCTGCCTCAGAGGTTACTGCCTTACTTAAAACGTTAGAAAAAGGACTCAATGAGATTTCAAACTATCTTTTAACCCATGAAAATATCACACACGATGCCTGTAAAGAGATTTTACGTGAACTATTTTAGTGGATTTTCTCTTGGGGGCGAAAAAACATTATTTGACTGTTATCTAAAAAAGAGTGAATATTGTGTCGCAGGTTTTTCTTATGGTGCACAACAAGCTTTTGAATATGTCTATCAAAGTACAGAACGTATTGATAGACTTATATTGCTCTCTCCAGCCTTTTTTCAAACCCAAAAAACTTCGTTTATACGTGCACAGTTACGCTATTTTGAAGCTGACCAGGAAGCCTATGTCCAACAGTTTCTAAAAAATGTCGCATACCCTTCCAATATTGACTTGGAGCCATACCTTCACATAGGTACGAAAGAGGAACTTCATGCACTTTTAACCTACGTATGGGAAGAAGAAAAGATACAAACCCTTTTAGAGAGAGGTATCACCATAGAGGTATTTTTAGGTGAAGAAGATAAAATCATTGATGCAAGTGAAGCGTTGGATTTTTTTAGTAAACAGTGTACCACTTACAACATTAAATATGCAGGGCATAGTTTGGAGAGAAACATATGACTAACATTGTTATAACAGGGTGTTCTACGGGCATAGGACTTGAGACAGCAAAGTATCTCAAAGATAAATTTATCACTGTATATCCTACAGCCAGAGATGCCAAAGATGTACAAATGCTTAAATCTTTAGGCTTTGAACATGCCATGCAGTTAGATGTTACCAACTATGCTCAAATTACTGAAGTCATTGATGCTGTGATGGCAATAGAAGGTAAAATAGATGTATGGTTTAACAACGCAGGCTTTGGACAAGCAGGAGCGATAGAGGACATAAAAACTGATATCTTACGTGAGCAGTTTGAGACCAATGTCTTTGGTTTGCATGAGTGTACCAGACAGATTATACCTGTGATGCGAAAGCAGGGCTATGGAAAGATTATACAACACTCTTCTGTATTGGGTCTTATTTCACTTTTTGGTCGTGGTGCCTATAATGCGAGTAAATATGCTATAGAGGGGCTCACAGACACCTTACGCTTAGAACTTCAAGGTACAAATATCTATGCAATACTTTTAAATACAGGACCAGTTACTAGTAACTTTCGCATCACTGCCATGAAAAAATTACAGGAAAATATAGACATAAAAAACTCTATATTTAAACATGAATATGATAAAAAACTAAATGGCAACCATAAAAAAGTGCCTTTCAATTTAGAAGCTGACTCTGTAGCTTCTGTGGTCTATAAGATTACGCAGTCTACGAACCCAAAACCAAGATATTATATTACAAAAGCCACCTATCTCTTGGGGTATTTAAAACGCATACTCAGTACAACACTCTTGGATAAAATTTTACTTAAATTAGGGTAAAACTTTATCTATCGAGGATAGATAGTACTTCTATTGCGTCCTGCAGTTTTAGAAAGATACATCGCGTCATCTGCATTTCTAATAGCATTTTCTAAAGAAATATATTCATTTACTGCAGCGACTCCTATACTTAATGTCACATGAAAAGTAATTTCTTTACTATATTCAATTCTTAGGTTTTCTATAGATTCCCTTAGCTTTTCACTTACCAAATAAGCATTTTCAACCGTTGCTTCTGAGAGAAATATAAAAAATTCCTCTCCACCCCATCTCACAGCCATATCATTTTTACGTAAATTATTTCTTATGCATTTTGAAACTTCTTTAATCGTAAAATCTCCTACTCCATGTCCGTATGTATCGTTTACTTTTTTAAAATGATCAATATCACACATCAATATCGCACCATGCGTATCTTGTATTTTATTGATATTGTCCTGATACCCACGTCTATTATATAAACCCGTCAATTCATCGCGTCTAAGAAAAAATTCTAAATCTTTTCTCATTTTGGTCATTTTTTGAGATGATTTTTCTCGTGAATAGCCATATACAGCAGAAAGAAATACCACCAAAAGAAAGGAGAGAATAATGCGTACTTTATACGCTATAGTATACTCTGCTTCCAAAAAATTTCTATCAGGATAAAACAAAATAAATGTCATTAAAAAAATAAAAATACTAAGATCAAGTAATCCTCTTTGTAATCCATGAATATAGAGTGCAATAGCAGGTAAACAGTAAATCCATAGTGGACCAGTGTTTTCTACCCCTCCCGAATAGATAAGATAGAGCATCAAAGCAAAAAAGAGATACAAAACCACGTATCCGGAGATAATATAATTTTCTGTTTTTTTAAGATAGAAGAGATTTAAAACCAACAATACACTACCACCAAGTAACAGAGTCGTTAGCGTATGGGTTGATGTAGATATACCTTTCAATCCAAGTCCAAAGATAAAAATAAAGCCAACCAAAGAAAAACTGTAAATAAGATATATTTTCAATGCTTCTTCATTATTGTCTTTGCTATAACACCCTTCTTGAAAATATTGTAATATTAGCTTCATAGTTTTGACAAGCATTGCTCTTCCCCCCCAGTTATGTAAACCGATATACAGCAACTTGGCAATCTGCATGAGACCCATAGTTTTCCGTCCTTACTTCACAGTAAGTTTGGCGAATTTTTTATATATGAATATGAGTATTATAACTCAAATTTATCATAAAAAACTTACTCCTCAATATAGTAATTTTCTAAGCGCAACTAAGCTATAGTGTCTTAAAGATATAAAGGATTAATAAAACAATGGATAAGATTAGAATTGGTGTAGTTACTACAAGCGATAGAGCATCTCAAGGCATTTATGAAGACATCTCAGGTGTGGCTATTATGGACACGATGAAAGCCTATCTTCTTAATGAGTGCGAATATGAATATAGATGTATTCCTGATGAGCAGAGCCTGATAGAAACGACGTTAATAGAACTCTCACGTGATAAGAACTGTGACCTCATAGTTACCACTGGTGGGACAGGTCCTGCCATGAGAGATGTGACCACTGAAGCAACAGAAAATGTCTGTCAGAAGCTTTTACCCGGTTTTGGAGAGCAGATGAGAGCAGTAAGTCTTCAGTATGTACCTACAGCTATTTTGTCCCGTCAAACAGCAGGTATTTGTAATGGTTCACTTATCATCAACCTACCAGGAAAACCTAAGTCTATTAGAGAGTGCTTGGATGCTGTTTTCCCTGCAGTGCCATACTGTATTGACCTTATTGGTGGGCACTTCATGCAAGCCAATGAAGAAGTGATTAAAATCTTTAGACCAAAGTCAAAGTAACGTATATACGGAGTATACTATTTAATATGAATATAGAATTTATAGAAAATAAACTCAATGAAATCATCAAAGAGTTGGAAAAAGAAGTGATGGATGTGTTGATGGATGAGAACTTGGATAAGAAGCAGACCAATCTACATATGAAGCCACTCACTTCTACAAAAAAAATACTCACAAATGCATTAGAGAGTATCAAAATGGTAGATAGACTAGGGCGTGAAGAGTTAGAGAAATAGAATGCCAAATAGCCTTTTTATTCTTATACTCATTATAAGCATCATACTCTTTTTTTGGGGTATTATTAAAGCAATAAAAACACAAAAAAATATCTATGCTTTGGCTATGTTGCCTTTTTTTATCATTATGGCAGGAATGTTTATACGATAAAATTACTTGCGTGTACTTGTCATCCCCGCACTCAACCAATCCTGCATCCCTCCACGATACCAGTTTATCTTCTCTCCTGGGTAGCCTATCTCGAGTAGTGCTTCTATCATAGCGACAGACTGTGAACACCATGGCCCATTACAAAATATGGTAATGGTTTTGGCTTTTGTAAAATCCAGACTCTCATCTTCATGAATAATGACACCTAAAGTACGTAAATCATGTTCAAACTCAAACTCAAAGGCATTTCGCTCCTTAAAATGATGAAAAGGCATATTGATAGCCCCTGGTATGGTTCTGTAGTCATACCATGCCTGCTTACGTCCATCTATCAGCAGTAGGGTATCATCTTTTTGCATATGTTTTATAAAAGCAAGGACTTCCAACTCACCATAGGTTGTCACATCTTCATGAAGATGCATGGGTAGAAGTTTTCCTGTGGTATGTACATAAGTAGATTTACATGCATCTGGCACTTTAGGGTTTGCATAATTGCCAGTCCAGACCATTTTATTGTTGATAGGTAATTTTCTACACTCCTCTGGTATGTCACGCTTGACGATGATATTTTCTACTTTTCCTTTTTCATTAACTACTTTAATAGGGATACCCTCATATTCAAAACCTGTACGTGCAAATAACAAAGAGATACTAAGTAAAATATATTTTATAAACATAATCAATCCTTTAAAGGTTGTCTTTATAATATTCTAACATAAATAAAAGTAAAAAGATTGTTGCTATAAAGAATTTATGATGCGCTAGATACTCTAGCGCATGAGGAGTTTATACGTTTGCCGCCACTTTATAGGTAGGATCATCTTCCGCATAAGAACAGAAAGGCCCAGCCGTTTTGAGCATACGTTTACAGTCTTCCGAGAGGTGACGTAAGGTAAGCTTTTTACCTACTTTTTTGTACTTCTCTGTAAGTCCATCGATGGCTTCTGCCCCTGATGAGTCCATCACTCTTGCATTTTTAAAGTCAATGACCACTTCTTTAGGGTCATTCTCTACATCAAACTGCTCATTAAATGAAGTCACAGAACCAAAGAAAAGAGGCCCCTCTAGCTCGTAGATTTTTTTACCATCTTCTTCTTTCGTACGTGCGATGATTTTTGCATGTTCCCAAGCAAAGACAAGTGCAGAGATGATGATACCAGCGATGACTGCCACGGCAAGATCTTCAAGTACCGTGATAATCGTCACAACTATAAGCACAAATGCATCTGATTTAGGCATATGCTTCAGACGCTTCACAGAAGAGAACTCAAAGGTTCCGATACTTACCATAAACATAATCCCTACCAATACTGCGATAGGAATAGCCGAGATGACATTGGAAAAACTTACAACTAAAATGATGAGTAACACCGCTGCAGTAAAGGATGACAAACGCCCAAGTCCGCCAGAGGTGAAGTTGATGACCGATTGTCCTATCATAGCACAGCCTGCCATGCCTCCGAAGAGTCCTGAAGTTGCATTACCCACACCAAGTGCGATACACTCTTTGTTTCCTGAACCACGCTCACCACCCATCTCATCGAGTACAGAGAGTGTAAGTAGCGACTCGATGAGCCCTACAAGTGCTACGATGAGTGCTGTGGGTAAAATAACCATCATGGATTGCCATGTAAATATCTCTGTGTAAGGCATCACAAAAGAAGGAAAAGAGACATGAGAAAGGTCAGCCAAGTCACCTACAGTTTTTGTCTCTATGTGACCGAAGTAGACAACCAAAGTCACTACCACGATAGCCACAAGACCTGCAGGTACTGCTTTAGAGACTTTAGGAAGAAACTGCATGGTTGCCATCGTTACAATGATGATAATGTACATGATGTAGTTTTCCTGGAAGCTTGCTTTAATGATGTCTATCCATGAACTATACTGCTCCATATGCGCAGGTGTCAGAAAAGGCAGCTGTGCCATGGCGATAACGATTGCCAGACCGTTCACAAACCCAAAAAGAGCAGGCTGGGGTACAAGGCGGATAAACTTCCCCATCTTCATCACCCCAATGGCTACCTGTATAAACCCAGCGATGATAGAAGTCAACAAAATATAATGTAAGACCATTATAGAGAGGGACTCGGTATCTAGCTCAGGGTAGTGTTGTTTCACCCAAAGTCCAAGCCCCACAAAGACGACAGCCACAGAACCAGTAGCCCCAGAGATCATCCCAGGTTTACCACCAAGAAGTGCGGTAATAAGTCCGATGATAAAAGCCCCATAAAGCCCAACCACAGGACTGACCCCTGCGATAAATGAAAATGCTATCGCCTCAGGCACAAGTGCTACAGCGACCAATGCACCAGAGAGAACATCATTTTTAATGTTTTGTTTTGAGTAGTTTTGAATGTTAAACAAGGTGTTTCCTTACACTATATATTATGCGTGGAATTTTACCATAATTGTTTATGTTTTTAATTGTCCTGCCAAATGCCCACTTGCAAAGCTCCATTGTAAGTTGTACCCACCACAAGGGCCGTCTATATTCATCACTTCACCACAAAAGTATAAACCATGTAACTTTTTACTCATCATGGTGTAAGGGTCTATCTCTTTGAGGCTGATACCCCCACGCGTTATCATCGCCATTTTGAAACCATCGTGTCCGTTTACGGTCAAGGGTACCCAAACGAGTAGACGTATAAGAGCATCTCTGTTTTTACCTTGTTGTTTAGCCAGAGTGAGTGTTGGTTCCACCTCTGCGAGTTTACAAAGCTCCAAACTCACAGACTCAGGAAGCAGAGTACCAAGTAAATCTAAAGTGTTTTGATGAGGATTTCTTTCCAACTCTTTTTTTAAGTGCTGACGTATCTGCTCTTCATTCATCCCTTTAGTGAGATTTACTAAGACAGGTACTTCATCAAACTTGGCTAGAAGAGGGGTAATCTCACGTGAAAAATCAAGCACCACAGGGCCACGTATGCCACCTCTGGTAAAGATAAGGTCACCTTTAGCTGAAAATTTTTTATATTTTTTAACATCAACCTTCATAGCGACCTTTGCGATGGTATCTGCCCTACATTCAGTACTAATTATAAAAATATACTAATACATCTAAAAGCCCCTTTATCTCGATATCTAAGAGGTATATAGTGTTTTATCAATGACTATAAGTATAATTATTTATTCTTAAAATAATTATATTCAACATGATACT
>CAZQOC010000063.1:0-8003 GCA_964594745.1 uncultured Sulfurovum sp. | reverse complement strand
AAAGGATCTACCTTGTAAAAGTTTTGCATCAAGTCAAAGATCTTGTTAAAACGTTTATCTTCTATGTCCATCGCCAACTTCACTAGGTTAGAGAGCAGCCCATTCGCCTGCACCTCATCCAAAAAGTGTTTCTCAAGCTCCTCAGTGCCCTGCTCTTTGGTCACAAAATCAGGCTCAAGTCCCAGCTCCAAAGAAGCCGAACGCAATATGCTTGCAAAAAAACTGTCAAGTGTCACGATGTAAGAAGTATGCGAAAGAAATCTAGCTAAGACCTCTGGCTGCTTCTCAAACAGCTCCTCTCTACCCAATCCTGTCTCTGTGAGCACTGCACTTAAAAACACTTCATTCTCTCCAAGACCACGCAAAGAGTCCACCACCCTCTGCCGCATCTCAGCTGCTGCTTTGTTAGTAAAGGTAGCAGCAAGTATGCTTGAGGGTGACTCACCCATAAAAAGCAGTGAAATGTATCGAACCGAAAGGGCAAAAGTCTTCCCTGAACCTGCGGCGGCTGATAGAGCTAGGTAGGGTTTGAAACTCATAAATACTCCCCTCTCCCACATATCAAAGTAAACTCACACCACTTACACTTCTGCATGTCCTCACACTTCTCAGCCACAAAGCTCTTTGTTTGTTTGAGTTCTACGATGACTTCTGCTAATCGTTCATTCTTCTCTTCCAAAGCAATGATCTCTTCTATCTCGCCATTTTCAAAGAGTTTCACAAAAGCAAGGTTGATGTTTTGGTATTTACTGCTTAATATCTGGTGGTAAATACTCATTTGTAAGTCGTTGAGTGTTTCTATATTTTTGGTTTTTTGTGCTTCTTTGGTACTGCCACTTTTATAGTCTAGCACTAAAGTATGTGTATCATTTTGGTCTATGCGGTCTATACGTCCTTTGAATTTGAGTCCACCTATGTCACCCTGAAACTCTTTTTCTCTCTCTACAACTTTCCACTCTGATTTAAAGTGTGTTATCTGACTTTCAACAAAGCCTTTTAACTTCTCTTTCCATAGTAGTTTTTTATACTCTGTTTGTGCATCTTCAAAAGGAAGTAATCTATCCAGTAAAATATCTATCTGTTTTTGCATCTCTTCCTTACTTGTATAACTCTCTTTCTCTCTATGCAGATGGTCTAAGAGACTATGTAAAAACGCCCCCTCATTCAGCTCTTCTTCTAGCTTTGCTTGTATCTTTTGTATGTAGCGGTAGTAATACTTACGTTTACAGTCTAAAAAAGTTTTTAATCGTGAGGCTGACCAAGTAACCTTCGTTGCGTCAAAATCTTCTACTACAGGGGTTTCTTCTACTTGCAGTTGTGAAGGCTGCGCATAAAGCAGGTCAAACTGTGCTTGGGTTTGCTTAGCTTTGTCCAAGCCTAACTCATAGAGAAACTTCGAAGGTAGCTTGTTGTCTGAGGTACTGTAAATGATGCTGGCTTGTTTTGCCTGTTCAAGCAGGCGTTTATAGTACTGTTTTTGTAAAGCTTCTCTGTCATTTTTGGTAGGCAGGTTTGCGAATGCTCGTACTTGTGAGTTTAAAAACTGGTCTTTACTCGAGGTAGCAGGCACTACACCATCATTAAAATCTACGATGACCACACCCTCAAAACTTACACCTCTGGTTTCCAACACTCCCATCGCTGTCACGAGTCCTCCACGTACATCATCCATCGTTACTTTCGAGAGTGATTTTAGCCACAAAAATAGCCACTCTTTAAGACTCTTCTCTTCAGCTTCAAGTACCTTAATGAAGTGTAAGTATCTCTCATAGACACGCTCATTGAACTTCTCTTTCTTCTCTGCATCCACGAGAGGACTGTCATGTAATCTCAACTTGTCTATCTGACTAAAGAAAGTAGAGACAGGCATTGTTTGATGGGTAGATATTTTATCTATATCTTCCATGTCAAACCCATATCGTTCAAGTAACTTCTTACTCTCTTCATCTCTACCCTGCCAATACCGATAAAGTGCCTCTAATGATTTATAAATACGTCCATTACTGTAGTCATATCCCATGGCAAAGTTTAGGTTATTGTGTGCATCAAAAAGTGTGAAGTGTTCTTTAAAACGTTCATCAGGCAAGATGAGCACTATCTCTTCAGCAGGTATGCCAGCATGTACCATCTTGTCTATCTCTCTAAAAGCTATGGCTATCTGCTCTTCACGCTCACCTACGGTATACACTTTTGCATCTATACTCTCTTTGTTGTGTGTTTGGCTTAAAACTTTTTTATCAGTCAGTGAAAAATGTGTATGTGCATTGGTAGGAAGTTTGATACCCAAGGTTTCAAAACGTTCTTGCATTTTAAAATTAAACTTGCTTGTTGTATAGTGTATGCTGAGGGGTACTTGTTTTGAAACCTCTTCTAAAAGTGACAATTCAAAATGACTCAAATACCCCTCAAGATGTATCTCTATGCTCTCATAGCTACTTATAAACCCCTCATTGAGTTTGTAATACAGTGGCACAAACGCTTTGTCAGTAAAGCCATGGCTCTCTAGTAAAGTACGGTAGTTTTCTAGCAGTCGCTCAAGTATCTCAAGATGCGTACCAAACTCTGCATAGGCATCTGCCTGTGCTAAGGTATCAAAACTCACATCCTCAGCTGAAAGCTCTTCAAAAAATTTGAACAGTGCATCACTTTTTGTAAAAAATCGCACTAAAGAAAGGTCGAGTTTTAAACTTTCAAATGCATCAAAATTTGCAGCTTTACGTAAAAGCAGTATACGTTGCAGGGGATCTATTTGTATCTTGTTTTCAAGCAGTATGCCACGCTGTTCAAACTCATCCATGCGCATCAGTGTAGGTAGAAAGCCATCTGTCTCTTTTTGATTTTGACTAACAGTTCGTAAGGCTCTTGAAGTAGGGTAAATATGGAGTTGATTCATAAAAATGATTATAGCATAGATGTAGGGTGCGTTTGCTAACGCCCCAAAATATAATCCTTAAGGTTTTAAATATGCTGGAACTTCCGAATACCCTATAGTATTATCGTCAATTTTTGCACGAAATTGTAGTGTGTATCTTCCTGGTTTTTCTATATCTAGTTCGGGTGTAGTATATAGTCCATCTTTAAATGACACATTTTCTATCATCACATCATCTTTACAAGTGTGAGGACGCGTAAGTAAGAAGCTTACGGCTGCATTAGAAACAACTGTACCATCTTTTGTAGTAACAGAGTATGAGAAATGGTTTTTACCTTTACTCAGTGTCACAGCATTGGGTTGAGGAATGTTGGAGTTAATGTTGTCTGTCATGACCATCATTTTCACATCATTAAGTTTGATAGTATAGGCTTTATCAAAGGCATGTTTTTTTTCTAAAATATCATTAATCCCCAAATCTGCTTGTTGGTATTTCATCATGTATTCATTCACTTCTTGTACAGGAATAGACGAAGCTGATTTAACTGTCCAATAACCCAAAGTAATCCCTATAAATAAAAAACCTAAAATCATATGTGGCCAATAGGTTTTTGTATTATTTTTTTCCATTTTTTATCCTCATATAAAGTGGTCTAATAACAAACATCCATAACACTAAAAGAGACCCCGTATAAATTAATATACGTAAAATCCATACCATAGTACTCATTTCATCTTTTATAGTCGTTTTCAGTGTTACATGTTTAGCATGTGCAATATTATCTGCCAATTCTGAATATGCCTGTAATACACCTACATTATATTTATCTTCTTCTGTATTACTATCTTTAAGGGCTACTATATTAACCGCAGCATCTCTTACATCTTCATAATTATACATTTTTCTTACGTCTTCTGAAGAAGGAATAATCCCTACTCTTCCTCGTTCCTCTGATTCTTGTGTTATCAATGCATAAGGAGCAAAGATAAACAATACATACGGCTTACTTAGCTTTGCTTCATACTTCTTACTATACGTTACCAAATTAAATCTTTCAGGAAAATGTTCATTGGTTGCAATGACATAGGCATTGACACCTGTTTTAGCATAGAGTTCATCACCCATTTTATCTATGCGCTGGACTGCCTCTAATTTTAGTAAATCATTTCTGAGAGTATGTGTAGTAGCGTTGAGTAGTAGTGGAAATAACAAAGCCAGTAAGGTTACCCTTACTAATGCTTTATTCATAAATTATCCTACGTATAAAAGATTGCCGCTTACAGCCAAATAAACTGCTGCACATGCTGAAAACATCAAGCATCCGAAAAGTATTTTGTCCATATATTTAATCATTATTTATCCTTTGGTGTTTGAAATGAAAATTGTTTATTGTCTACAGAAATCATTTTAAGATTGTGGACATCTCTGATAGGTGCTGGATCATACGGTCTTACCTGTGAATTTCTCTGTACCGCGATGACCATAAGCATCAATGCAACACAAATACTGAGTAATCCTACTACTGAAATTAAAAAACCAAATAAACCATGAAATCCAAATACGGATCTTTTTGTATTCTCTGCCATCTTAACTCCTTAGTTTGCTAATGAATGCACATAAGCATTCAATGCTTTTTCTTGTACTGGTGTAATCAGTGTGCTAAATGCTGGCATTCTACCGATGTGACCTTTTTTACCTTTAGCCAATGTATTGTGAATATCGTATCCGTTAATACGTGGTCCAACCATTGGTGTACCTTCACCATTTGCACCATGACAGCTCGCACAGGTAGCAAACGCTGCTGGTTGTTCACCTTTGAAACCAGATGCAACATACGCTGCAATAGCTTCTGCATCTGCACCAGATGCCATACCCGCAGGCATACCACCAGGGAATGCAGCTAAAGCATTTTGACCATTCTTGATAATATTCAATACTTCATCTTTAGAACGATATGATGTAAAGTCTTGCGCTCTACCAGAAAGTCCATCACCCGTTGCACCATGACATTGTTGACACTGTACCAAGAAGATAGATTCACCCATCTCTTTAAGTGTTGCGGCATCATCTGTCTTATGCTTTTCTTCAAACTTAGCATTGTAAGCAAGTACTTCTTCGTTGTATTCACCAATCTGACTAAATGCATTTACTGGATAACCAAAGAAACCATACCACATTGACCATAAAAATGTTGCTAAAAATACATATGCCCAACCTGATGGAAGTTCATTTTCATATTCACCAATACCATCCCAGTTATCATCTGAAAGATGACCACTTGCTGTATCAGTTTTCATCTGGTTGATGTACTTCGCTGATACTCCTGTTGTAAGTACAGCGATTGCAATTGCTCCTGCTATTGTGAGTGCATTGACTGAATCTGCAAAAATGTCAATATTCAGTTTTGTCACCACAAATATGGTTGCCAATACCAAGATAACAGCAAATCCCAGTGCCTTTATCATTAAACTATTCATTTATTTTCCTCCTTATATCTCTGAGACGCGGGTTTGTCTTCTATAGGTGTACTTGTGATTTCATCATCTAGTGCAATATTCCCATACTTCTCATAGTCGCGCTCACCTTTTTTCTCCGCTCTATAGAGATAGATTATATATCCATAAAGCATCACTACTAACAAAATGGTCATAAAGAATGAAGCATAGCCTTGCAATTCTCTAATATCCATAATCTCGTCTTACTTTAAGCTGTTAAGGTATGCAATAAGTGCAACAATCTCTGGTACTTGACCATTTGCAACCATTTTCTTAACATCTTCACTTTGCATATCATCAGCAATTTTTTTCGCATCTGCCAACACTTTTGGTTTATGTGCTTCCCATGCTGCTCTGGTTCTTTTAAACTCAGGACCATATGGTGTGTGGAATGCATTTTTAACTGTGACTGCCTCAGCATAAGCTGTCTCAATATCTGCCACATTTGTAAATTCATGTTTGTATGCTGGCATAATAGACCCTGGTACTATTTTAGGTGGGTTCATCATATGTGCTTCATGCCAGTCTGTTGTACGGTAGTTACCAATACGGTGCAAGTCTGGACCTGTTCTTTTAGAACCCCATAAAAATGGTCTGTCGTATGCATACTCACCAGAGAGTGAGTACTTACCATAACGATCTGTCTCAGATTTGAATGGACGGATTAATTGTGAGTGACATGCAATACAGTTATCTTTTTTATACACTTCTTTACCTGCTAATTGAAGCACGGTACGAGGTTTTAAGTCCACAAGTGGACGAGAAGCCTCTGCAAAGTTTGGAACAATCTCAATAAGCCCCGCAAATGAAATAACTATCGACACCCCTGCAACAAAGAAGAATGGATTTTTTTCTAACCAGTGAAAAAACATAATACCTACCTCCTTATGCCATAGGTGATCTAAACTGTGGCTCTTCAGATAGTTCTCTACCTGCAGTCATAGTTTTATAAATATTGTAAGTAAACATAAAGAAACCTGTAACATAGAGTACACCTGCCAATGCTCTAATCGCATAGTAAGGGTGAAGTACAGTAACGGTATCGATAAATGAATACATCAAGTTACCATACTCATCAACCGCTCTCCACATCATACCTTGAGTAATACCCGCAATCCACATAGAGGTAAAGTAAAGAACAACCGCTGTTGTTTGAATCCAAAATTGTGCTTCGATCAGTTTTTTAGAGTAAATTTCTCTTTTAAACATACGTGGCGCCATATGGAAGATACCTGCCATAATCATAAAGGCAACCCAACCAAGTACACCATCATGCACGTGTCCAGGAATCCAGTCTGTAAAGTGCGCAATCGCATTGACTGATTTAACCGCTTGGATTGGTCCTTCAATGGTTGAGAGCATATAGAATGTTGATGCAAGTACCATAAATTTAATGAGTGGATTATCCGTTAACTGGTTCCATTCACCTTTCATGGTAAGAAGCATGTTAATAGCACTTCCCCATGAAGGCAAGATAAGTACTACTGAGAACGCAGAACCCATTGTTTGCATCCAGTCAGGAACCGTTGACCATAATAGGTGGTGAGAACCAGCCCAAAGATACACAAACATCAATCCCCAAAAAGAAAGAAGCGAGAGTTTATAAGAATAAATCGCTTGGCCAGACTCTTTTGGAAGGAAATAGTAACTCATAGCAATAATAGGCACAGTAAAGGCAAATGCAACCGCATTGTGTCCATACCACCACTGTACCAACGCATCATTGGTTCCAGAATACATAGAAACTGAGTGCATTACATTTCCAAGACCTTCTGTTGCAAAATATGTAGGAATAGCCATATTGTTAAAGAGGTAAAGCATAGCCACACCTAAGAAACATGCAACATAGTACCATACAGAAATATAAAGTGCTTTTTCACGTCTAATTCCTATAAGTCCCATAATAGAAACACCCCAAAGTACCCAAACGACAACAATCGCGATATCAAGTGGCCACTCTAACTGTGCATACTCGTGAGATTGTGTGTACCCTAAAAGTAATGTTGTTACTGCTATAAGTGCACCAAAAAAGTAAAGCCAAAAGTGAAGTTTTCCGATAAACATCAAAAACTTCGATTCTGACATAGACACTTTAAGTACTCTTTGCCCTACATAGTACCATGTAGCGAAGATTCCAGAAACTGTAAACCCAAAAATAACGATATTGGTGTGCATAGGTCTTAGTCTAGAAAAAGTCCCATACTCTCCAAAAAAGTAGTTTAATTCAGGAAAAGCCAATTGTGCCGCGATAAGCGTACCAATTAACATACCTAAAATTCCGAATAAAATTGTTGTATAAGTAAACAATTTTGCCACAGAATAATCATATTCCAATGCTGCGTTTGATTGCATGCATACCCCCTTGTGTAAATTATATGTTGTAAATTACAACACTCAATAATAATTATAAGATTTTTTGTAAGTCAAAAGCTTAATCTACATCAAGAAATGAAGGGAATGTTACATATTGTAGTATATTGTATATAATGGCGTATTATAGTTGTTATTATTTCATCAAAAAATTCTCTTTTTTCATAAAAATAATTGATAAAATTAGGAGACAAATCCTCCTGATTAAGAACGATTCATCCGTTCAAAAAGTTCTTTATTCTCTTCTTGCATCATGCTAAAAACC
>CAZQOC010000062.1:6604-8052 GCA_964594745.1 uncultured Sulfurovum sp. | reverse complement strand
TATTGCTTAATATGTTTGCGAAACAGGTGAAAGAGGGAAAAGAAGAGTTAAGAGTTTTGGACGAGAGTAAGGAAAACTAAAAAATGAAAATACATTTTATAGGCATAGGTGGTATAGGACTTTCAGCATTAGCGAAATTTTTAGCCAATGATGGACATAAAATCTCAGGTTCTGACATTAAACAGACAGAAATCACCAATGATTTGGCGACAAATTTTGATGCGAAGATCACGATACCTCACCATGCAGATGCAGTCGAAGGTGTGGAGCGTGTTATCTACTCTGCAGCTGTACGCCCTAACAATCCTGAATACCAAAGAGCCAAAGAACTTGGCATTGAACTTCTTTCACGAAAAGAATCATTGAAGTCCATACTCGGTGAAAAAGAGGTCTATGCTGTAGGTGGTGCACATGGTAAGAGTACCACTTCTGCGATGCTAGCTTCCATCATCCCTGAGTCTAATGCACTTATAGGGGCTATCAGTAAAGAGTTTGGCTCCAATGTACGTAACTACCCTAACAACAAAGTTGTATTTGAGGCAGATGAGAGTGATGAAAGCTTCTTAAATTCCAACCCATATCTTGCCATTGTAACTAACGTTGAACCAGAACATATGGAGTATTACGAGTATGATGAAGAGCGTTTTTACAATGCCTATAGAAACTTTTTAAGCCTTGCCAAAGTACGTGTCATCAATGCCGAAGATGCATTTCTCTCTTCTTTGGAGATGGAAAGTATTAAGCTTTATCCTAGTAAAGATATTCAAAATATTGCATTTGTGCTTGTAGGTGGTGAACCTCATACAAGATTTGAGCTTTTAGACTTTGGTACTTTTGAAGTCTTTGGTTTTGGTAATCACATTGCACTTGATGCGGCATTGGCTATTTTAGCTGCATTGGAATTGGGTGAAGGTTTAGAAGAGATTAGAGCCAATCTTTTAAACTACAGAGGGATTAAAAAACGTTTTGACATTGTACAAAACAAAGAAAACTGTGTCGTCATAGATGACTACGGTCACCACCCCACAGAGATAAAAGTAACGATGGAGTCACTCCAAGCCTATAAAGCATTAAGAAAATTTAACACGCTCAATGTCATTTGGCAACCACACAAATACTCTAGAACCATGGATAATCTCCAAGGATTTGTAGAGTGTTTTGAAGGTGTAGATGAACTTGTCATTCTTCCTATTTGGTCAGCAGGTGAGTTAGAGGTAGACATAGACTTAAAAGGCGCATTTTCACGTTATAAATTACTTATGGCTGACTCTGTGACCAAAGAGGATGGTGTGGTGAAAGTGATGCGTGAGGGTTCAGTGATTCGTGAATATACAGAAGGTCTAGTGACAGCCTTTGGTGCAGGAGACATTACCTATCAGATACGTGGTGAGGCTTAGTTTTTCAACCATCATTTGAGATAGTGACTACAGCTTAAAAATATTATCGAA
>CAZQOC010000062.1:0-6504 GCA_964594745.1 uncultured Sulfurovum sp. | reverse complement strand
TTAGTTTTTCAACCATCATTTGAGATAGTGACTACAGCTTAAAAATATTATCGAATTTTGCTATAATGTTACGCTCAAAAAAATTTAAAGGAAAAGAATGAAAACAATCATTACACAATCAATCGTAGCAACACTTGTATTATCGTCTGTAGCTTTTGGAGACACTGTAGCACTTTCAGATGTAGAAGCGCAATATTCAGGTAAGTCATCTGTTACAGCCGGTGATACACTTAAGCAGAGTATCAACCTTGGTTTTTCAAACACTACAGGAAATACAGACACATTAAATCTAAATGCTAAATATGATATGTCATTTACTACAGTAGGTTATGACAATCAAAAAACTTAAAGTTGGGTTTGATACATCAGCATTTTTAAGTAAAAATGACAGCATTACAAGCAACGAAGAGTATACAGCAAATTTAGGTTTGGAACAATACATTACTGATGGCTGGTTAGGGTATGCTGCTATCAATTGGTTGAGAAATCCGGATTTTAAAAATTTTGATAATAAATTTGCTATTGGTGCAGGTATAGGTAAAGAATTGTTTAATGATGGACAACACTCTTTAAAAGCAAAACTAGGTGTAGCATATAATATTCAACAATATGCAGATGCTACTGAAGATGCAAAATTTGGGTCATTAAACGAATATTTTGAATATGTCAATAAACTTAATCAGACAAGTACACTTTTTATTAAAGTAGGTGCGTCTGAAAACTTTGATGATTTTAAAAATGACTACGAAATATTGACATCTGCTGGATTCAACTTTTCGGTAGCAGAAAATATTTCTGTAACCATAGAGGAAGAAATTTTTTATGATAAAATTCACCCAGGAACGGGTAAATCTACAGATACAAAATCTATCGTAAGAGTTGGCTATAACTTCTAAAAGGCACCTCTAAAATTTTTGTGGGTGTTTCTGCCCACAAATCTAAAACGTGATATAATCCTTTTACATAAATGATAAGGGAATGTAAGCACGTGCTTTCACTACAAATAAATGAAAAAACCATCATCCAAAAACTAGATCTTGATGGATATGTTAAACAATTTCAGACTTTTTTAGCCAGGCAAAAACCTGTGGCGATGATGGGTGATATCAACCAGCACTACCGTTACATCAAGGCACTGGGTAAAGTGCAGTTTCCTACGCCTTATTCTGTACCTAACTTAGACCGTGAACTTGCACGTATTAAAAAGCAGGCTATCCTCAGCCTTGATGAGATTTATGCTTTTGTAAGTATGTTTTCCTACTTTAATAAACTTTCTGCTGTAGGCTTTACAGAGCCTCTCATCTCATGGATACAAGGCATTGAGATACCTGACGAGATCGTTGACATCATAGGGTACTTTACCCAAGAGGGAGACATCAACCCTGAGAGAGACCCTGAACTTTATAAGCTTGAACGTGCATTGAAGCAAAACAGACGTGATATCAAAGATACACTCTATAAACTGGCACACTCTTCTAAGCTTAGAGACTATTTGGTGGACACGCAAGTACACTTTAATGGGGGAGAAGAGACTCTGCTTGTGCGTGGTGGCTTTAACAATGCTATTAAGGCGACTGTTGTTGCCCGAAGTCCAGGGGGATTCTTTTATATTTTACCTCAGAGCATAGCACACCTCAAAGAGAAAGAGTCAGCGTTAGTCTCCAGTAAAGAAGAGATTGTCTACCGTTACTGTAAAGAGATCTCAGCACTCTTTTTTAAATGGGAACGTTTTTTAGCATTTATCAACAAAGAGTATGACCGTTTTGACCACTATCAGGCAAGAGTGAGTTTTGCCAGAGCGATGGAGTATGAGTTTATCTTGCCAAGTAAAGAAAAACGCATCAAACTTCATGATTTTGAACACCCTGCCATAGAAAAACCAGTGCCTGTGAGTATGAACTTCGACAAGCAGATCATGTTGGTTACTGGTGTGAATGCCGGTGGTAAAACGATGTTGCTTAAGTCCATGCTCTCTGCGGTGTATATGTCTAAGTATCTTCTGCCTTTTAAGTGTGATGCAAGCAAAACAGAAGTCGGGCACTACAAGAGTATAGAAGCTGTCATCGATGACCCACAGTCCGTAAAAAATGACATCTCTACCTTTGCAGGTCGTATGCAGGAGTTTGCCAAACTTTTTAACAAAGAAGATGCCATCGTAGGGGTAGATGAAATAGAGCTTGGTACCGACTCAGATGAAGCCGCCTCACTTTTTAGAGTCATGCTCGATGAGTTACGTAAAAAAGGTATAAGCTTTATCGTTACTACCCACCATAAACGTCTTGCTTCGCTTATGGCAAGTGATGATGAAGTAGAACTGGTTGCAGCACTGTATGATGAAGAACGCCGTGTGCCGACCTATACTTTTTTACAAGGAAGCATCGGAAAGTCGTATGCTTTTGAGACTGCACAGCGTTATGGGGTACCCGTAGGTATTGTCAAACAAGCAAAAAAAGTCTATGGTGAGGATAAAGAGAACCTCAATGAACTCATAGAAAAATCAACCTCACTAGAACGCGAAATGCGCATGAAAATCAATAAGATTGATGAAGAACTCAAAGCTGTAGAGGCAAAAAAGAGAAAGCTTGAAGAGGATGAATTTAAACTTCAAGAGCAACATAGAAAAGCCGTAGCCACACTAGAAAACCGTTACAATGCTGCGACTAAAAAAGCACGTGAAGCCCTAAAAGCGAAAGAGTCAACAGAGGGTAGACGTCTGTTGAATGTGGCACATCAACGTAAAGAGTTTAAGCAAAAAGAGTTAGCCAAAGTAGAGGAAGCACCTTTAACAGAGGGAGATAAGGTAAAATATCGTTCTCACAAAGGTGAGCTTGTCTCTTTACGTGGCAAAGATGCGACGATCATCGTAGATGGGCTGAAAATGAGAGTGCCACTTAAAGATCTCAAACGTCGAGGTGACATGCCACAAGCAAAACTAAAACCCAAACCAAGAAAGCCAAAAGCAGATGTCAATGTAGAAAAATCAGGCGCATCTGTGTCAGTAAAACTTCTTGGGATGTATGCAGATGAAGCCATAGATACAGTCGATAAATTCCTCTCAGATGCCTTGGTCAATAACCTTAGCGAAGTACAGATTATTCATGGTACGGGTGGTGGCGTGTTGTCAAAGTTGGTAAGTGAATATTTAAAAAAACATCCTAAGATTGCCAAGTTTTACAGAATGCCTGGTAACTTGGGTATTACTGTTGTGGAGTTGTAGCTAATTTTTAACTCTAATGGGTATAATATATGCTAATTAATTTTGACTTAGGAGAGTGCTGTGAATATTGCAGATGTAAAACGAGAATTAAGTGGTGATGAAAAAGTGCTTGAAAGTGCTTTTAAGCTAGAGACACTTTATAAAAAATATAAATTTATTATTTGGACTGTAGTTATTGGACTCATTTTATTCTTTGTAGGCAGAACAGTCATGCAAAGTATGCATGAAGCAAATCTTGCAAAGGCAAATCAAGCATTTTTAACATTACAAACAAAAACAGATGATACAGAAGCCTTAAAAGTGTTGAAAGAAAAAAATCCAGCACTCTATGAACTTTACTCGTATACTCAGGCAACAAAGAATAATAATACTAAAACTTTAGCACAATTAGCAACAAGTAAAAATAGTGTTATTTCTGATGCAAGCAGATATACTCAGGGAGTATTGGAGCATAAAAGTACTGATTCTAAATTGTATAAAGAGATGTCAATCATCGAAGATGCATATTTGGCTATCAAATCGGGTGACATCAAAAGTGCTAATGCTAAATTAGACCTTATCCCTCAAGATACAACACTTTCTATGTTGGCTTCATTACTTAAACATTCAACATTAAAGGCAAAATGATGATGAGAAGAAAGTACCTTTCGTCAATATTGTTATCTGTTGTTGCTCTAATAATATCAGGGTGTAGTGGTAAACAATATTTTGAACCAGCACAAACATATGCTGTTTCTGCAAACTATTTTGATGGTAGGATTATTGATTTGAGTCGTGATGGTGCTACTTTGCATGATGGCAGATATATAGGAAAGTCAGGAGTAAGCAATATTAATCTCGGTGAGGGGTATAGATTTTTAAGTGAGAATAAAAACTATGTATTGGCTTCAAATGTAGAAGGTATTTTAAATATTGTTGATAAAAATACAAAAAAATCTGTACGTGCAGTTTCTTTACATGTACCAGTTGTCTCTGCCACTATTAAAAATGGTATCGTTGCATATATTCTTAACAACAATACTTTTGGAATCTATGAAGTAGAAGATAACAGAAAAGTAGTAGAAAATCGTTCAGAAAGAACATATGCTATAGATACTAGAGCTGCTAGTCCTATGTTTATTGACAATTTAGCTGTGATGCCGATGCTTGATGGGAAATTAATTATTGTAGATATCTATCATAGTGATAATGCAAAAGTAGTCTATTTGAGTAGTAATAAAGTGTTTAATAATGTTGTATATCTTTCACGTAGAGGCAATACAATGGTTGCTGCAACACCTAAAAAGTTGATTACTTTAGGTACAGAAGGGAAAAAAGAATATAGTGCAAATATTTCAGAAGTTGCTATGGATAGTGATTCTATTTACATTTTCACCAAAGAGGGTGAAGTGATTAAATTAAATAAAGCACTACAATCTATCGCTAGTAAGAAGTTTAAATTTGCTCATTTTTCTGCGGCAACAGCATTTGGCAATAAAGTATTTGGTCTAGACCAGCAAGGCTCACTGATTGTTCTTTCTTCTGATTTAAAGAAGTTTAAAATTTATGATATAGGTGCAGTAGATGAACCAGCATTTATTACAGGAGATAAAATTTATAAAGATGGAAAAGTGATTGAACTTTCCAAATTAGGCTATGAGTAGGAGTAATCTTCTAGTTGCCTTTGAAGAGTATTTGAGTGTCACTAAGGCACTCGATACACTGACTATCTCTTCTTACCTTTCTGACTTAACTCAACTAGAAGAACAAATCCAAAAACCCCTTACTAAGCTAGAGACCACAGATGTCTTAAAATTTTTATCTGGCTTTGAGAATAAACGTACACTAAACCGTAAACTCTCTTCTATCAATGTATTTTTTAATTTTTGTCATAAGCAAAATTTTACCCATGAGAAAATTAAAATACCTATGGCAAAAGTCCCGAAAAATTTACCAAAATATGTGAGCAATGAAGAGATACTTGATGGTATCAACCTCATAGATAGAAGTACAGTGGTGGGTTTGCGTGACTATGCGCTGATACTTTTTCTTTATGCGAGTGGATGTCGTATAAGTGAGGCTTTAAATGTGCAGTGCGCAGACATCATTGAGGGGTGGCTTAAAATTCGTTTTGCCAAAGGAGAGAAAGAACGAGTTGTGCCTTTAGCTCCAGTAGCTACACAGGCGCTAGAGAATTATTTGGCAGAGCAAACGATGGCAAGTCCTTACCTTTGGCTCAACTATAGAGGAGAGCAGCTTTCTCGTATTTCAGCCTATAAGATAGTGAAAAAGTATTTGGGTGTCTCCCCTCATGTACTACGACATTCGTTTGCCTCATCACTTATCATCGGTGGTGCAGATTTGCGTGTTGTACAAGAGTTACTTGGACACTCTTCACTTGAAACAACACAAATTTATACACATATACAAAAACAAAACTTGGCTGAGACTATGGCGTCTTTCCATCCTTTACGATGATTTAGGGTATGATTGGTTTATGAAAAGTATAGTAGAGTATTTACAAACAAAAAACACTATTTTTAAATCGCTCAAAGAAATTACACCTAAAGAGTTGGGGTCACGTAAAAAAATAGGAATTTATATTGGCATAGATTTAAAGGGATATTATGCTGATGTGATGAAGCTTGAAAAAAAGAGTAGGGTACTACGTAAAGAAGCAGAAGAGCTGATGCGTTTACATGAGAAGTTAGAATCATATATCGATAGTAGTATCAAAAAAAAGTATATCATTATTCAGGCACCTTTATGCTCAAAAACAAAGGCATTATTGGAAGAAAACAAATGGAAAGTGTGGCATGATGAATAAGATACTTTTAGCTGATATAGGCAATACCCATTTTCATATCTACGATGGTGAACAAGTAGAACATCTTTCTTATGGAGATGCGATAAAGCGCTATGCAAATACACCTTTACAATATATCTCAGTGAAAGAGTCACTTGGAGACAAACTAGAGCATATTAAAGCTTGGGAAAATATCTCATCACAAGTTCATATTGACGGGGAATATGAAACCATGGGGGTAGATAGAAAAGCACTATGTTTGAGTCATGAGAATGGGGTATTTGTAGATGCTGGGTCAGCCATTACAGTAGATGTGGTAGAAGAGGGGAAGTACAAAGGAGGGTTTATCTTACCAGGTTTAAAGGCTTATTTAACGAGTTACCAATCTATCTCTCCTGTACTGGATGTTGATTTGGAAGAGAAGTTGTCACTTAGTACTTTGCCCTTCACAACAAAAGAGCAGATAAGCTATGGTATAATCGCGTCTATAAAAGCACTCATA
>CAZQOC010000061.1:0-8053 GCA_964594745.1 uncultured Sulfurovum sp. | reverse complement strand
CCGCTATTTGACTGATGTTATCCGGCTTGACTGAGCCACCATAGAGCAAGGGTGTGTCATGTATGGATTTTTTCAGTTCAGCATGAGTTAGAGAAATCTCTTCAACTGTGGCAGATCTCCCTGTACCAATTGCCCAAATAGGTTCATACGCAATAATAAGTTTTTCATAAGAAATATCAATACCTTCAAACTGTGCTAGTAGATATTGCATCACTCCTTCAAAACCTTTTTCTCTAATCTCTAAAGGTTCACCTATGCAGTAAATAATTTCAAAATTTTGTGCTTTAAAAAATGCAAACTTTTCAACTACTTTCTCTTGAGACTCATTTAAAAGTTCTCGTCTTTCACTGTGCCCTATGAGTATAGTCCGAATATCAAATTCATCTAACTGTTCCACCCCTACTTCACCTGTATATGCACCATTTTTTACAGGGTAAGCATTTTGCACACCTAGTGTAAAATTCCCTTCATAATTATCTAAAGCAGTAGAAGGGGGGAAAATATATACCGCATCTTCAGGATTTTTAGTGCGCAACTTTTCATTTAGTGCTTGAATATACAACGCAGTACTTTTTCTTGTATGGTTCGTTTTAAAATTTGCGGCATATATCATATTGTTCCTTCTTTTTTACACATTACAGTAAAGCATCTAGTCCAGGAAGAGAAGCACCTTCTATCAATTTTAAACTTGCTCCACCACCTGTGGATATAAAAGTCATTTCATCTGCATCACCAGCACGCTGAACGACATCTGCTGTATCTCCACCACCTACGATAGTAGTTGCATGTGTTTGAGCAATATTATTTGACATTGCCATACTCCCTTTAGAGTATCTATCCATTTCATACACACCCATTGGACCATTCCAAATAATGGTTTGTGCATCATTTAGGGCTTCACGGAAAAGTCTTGAAGAGGCAGGCCCGATATCTAACCCCATCCAACCCACAGGTATCTCTTGCACAGGAATAAATTTTACTGTTGTATTTTCAGAAAATTCAGGCGCAGCTACAACATCTACAGGCAAATAAAACTTTACACCTAATTTTTTAGCTTTGGTTATAATGGCATTCGCTTCATCCAACAAATCATCTTCTACCAATGAATCACCTACTTCATGCCCATGTGCCTTTAAAAAGGTAAATGCCATACCTCCACCAATAATCACTTTATCCACTTTAGTAATAAGATTGGTTAGTGCTTGTAGTTTACCAGAAACCTTAGAGCCACCAACGACTGCAACAAAAGGACGTACGGGATCTTCAAGTACTTTTGAAAAAAAGTTGACTTCTTTTCCCATGAGGAAACCTGCAGCTTTATGTTCATCATCAAAAAACTTTGTAATAGCATGAATAGAAGCATGTTTACGATGACAAGCACCAAAAGCATCATTGATGTATATATCTGCAAAATCTGCTAATTGTTTTGCAAATATTTCATCATTGGTAGTTTCACCTACTTCATAGCGTAAGTTTTCAAGTAATAAAACATCACCCGCTTCCAATGCTGCTACTTTTGCTTGTGCATCAGCTCCTACCACATCTTCAGCCATGAAAATATCTCTTTTTATTTTTAGTAAAGTATGCAGTCTTTTTGCTACAGGCACAAGAGAGTATTTTTCTTCGTATTTCCCTGGTTCTGGTCTTTCATAGTGTGAAGCTAAAATAATTTTACAATCTCTGTCTATACAGTAACGAATCGTCTGTAATGCCGAACGTATACGTCTATCGTCTGTAATATTCCCAAACTCATCTTTAGGGACATTAAAGTCACATCTTATAAATACACTTTTACCATCTATCTCTAAATCTTTAATTGTTTTCAATCTTTACACCTACCCTAACTTATTTACTTATATGCACTGCCATATCAACCAAACGACAAGAGTATCCCCACTCATTGTCATACCAAGAGAGTACTTTTACCATGTTCTTACCAATCACTTGAATGGTATCAAGAGGTACAACCGTACTTAATTCTTCTCCAACAAAGTCCATAGAGACTCTGTATTCTTCATCTACACCAAGGATACCTTTATGAGAGCCTTCACTTGCGGCTTTAAAAGCTGCCTGTACCTCTTCAACGGTCACATCTTTGTTGAGTGTTACAGTAAGGTCAACCATCGAGACATCTGCGGTGGGCACACGAATCGCTTGTCCATTCAACTTCCCCACAAGATTTGGCAATACTTTCGAGATGGCTTTGGCTGCGCCTGTGGTTGTAGGGACAAGGTTGGTTGCACCTGAACGTCCTTTTCTTGGATCTTTTTTATGCTTTGCATCCAAAATTGGCTGTGATGATGTATAAGAGTGAATAGTTGTCATTAAACCATTTTCTATACCAAACGCATCATCAAGTACTTTCGCTACAGGGGCTAATCCATTGGTTGTACATGAAGCGTTAGAGACCACTGTCTCTCCTGCATAGGTATCTGCATTGGCTCCAAGTACAAAAGTAGCTGTATCATCTTTGGCTGGGGCAGAGAAAAGTACTTTTTTTACACCATCGTCAAAATAAGGTTGCACAGATTCCGCTGTCAAAAATGCACCTGTACATTCAAGCACCACTTCTGCGCCTGCTGATGCAAAATCAATCTTAGACAAATCACGCTCTGCAAAAATCTTTGCTTTGCTTTCCCCAATGTTTAGGTAACCATTTGCCACAGAAACATCATCACGTCTACCATGTACAGAGTCATACTTAAGATTGTACTCAAGCATCTCTTCTGTTCCCGAAGCATTCACTGCAACCAATTCAATGTCATCTCTGTCTGCGATAATACGTGCGACGCATCTACCGATTCTACCTAGTCCGTTTATTGCTACTTTTACAGCCATTGTGTACCCTTATGATTATTATGCTAGAATTGCGTAATTTTACAGTAAATGAGGTTAGCATTTGGTTAATCAGTCTAAGCCGACAGTAGCAATCTTTGGTGGAAGTTTCGACCCCCCACATAGAGGACATCAACAGATTGTCCAAAGTGCTATCAAGCATTTAGAGATTGACCATTTGCTCGTTGTGCCTGCCTACTTAAATCCTTTTAAAAGTTTTTCGCTTGCATCTGCCTCACAGAGGCTTGCATGGTGCCATACACTGTTTGATGATTTGGATAAAGTCATCGTAAGTACGTATGAGATAGATGAAGGTAAAAGTACCACAACCCAACAGACTGTAAAACATTTTAACACAGGGTATGATGTAAAATATGTAATCATTGGTTCTGACAACTTGTCAACATTGACAAAATGGCATCACTTTTCTTGGCTGAATGAAGCCATTACTTGGGTGATAATCACCCGCGAGGGATATCCTTTAGAGGTAGATGCCCTTAGAAGTTGGAAAGTATTAGATGTGGATGCACCGATGAGTTCTACACAGATACGAACAAAAAAAGATTTACACTATGTTGACAAAAAAATTCAAAAATCAGTACAAACCGTACTCGAAGGAAACAACTTAATGACAATAGACGAAAGAGTAGAGAATATCGTACATATCCTCGATGATAAAAAAGCAGACGACATTGAAGTCTTTAACCTGGAAAATGCTGACTACATTGCAAAACGTGTCGTTATAGCAAACTCAATGAACGGGAAACATACCCTAGCACTTTTTGACCATTTAAAAACGGGGCTTAAAGCACATGGTGATGTTATATTAGCTTCAGATACAAGTGATGACTGGGTCGTAGCAGATTTGGGTGATATTCTTATTCATATTATGATACCCGAATACAGACAGCGTTATTCACTAGAGCAATTTTTAAATGAATTGGTAGAGAATCAAAAGAAAAATCTAGACAGTGACCCTGCATAGTTTGAGATAATATTTCGACATGCTCACTAACCGATGAACTATCGGTAACTAGGCTCTCGCAATATTTACCCCAATTCATGTCCTGAACCGGTCACCAATTCAAGCAATAAAAATAGTCCTATCGTTACTACAGGCGAAAAAACCACCCACCAATAATATCTATCTCGAATCATATAAACAACTAATGCACCCCATGCAACGATAATAAGCATAATATGTGAGATAAAAATGGGGAAAACCTGTCGAGTAAGATTGCCGATGACTCCCAAAGAGAGTATGGCAATAAATGTAGCTATGGAGATAAGAAGTTTTTTTAACTCTTTAGTGCGACTATATTGAAAAAATATCGCTCCAAATGTAGCCAATATGATTAAAATCATAAGTACTTTCATCTTTCTATCTCCTTGATAATTATAGTTTATCTACAACCTTAATACCTAGTATATCAAGCCCTCGCTTAATGGTTTTAGCTGTTAAGTCAGCTAACTGTAAACGACTCATCTTCGTTTTTTCATCTACACCCTCTTTTAAGATAGGGTTTTGCTCGTAAAAACGCATAAAGAGTGTCACAAGTTCATACAAATAGGTCGTTATCTGATTTGGACTTGCATCAGTAGCTGCACGGTTAAGCACATCTTCAAAACGCAATAACATACTTGCAAGTCTATGCTCTAGTGCATCCCCAATGATAATCTCACCCTCAATAGGCGCGTTATATTTTCTAAAAATACTCTGGATTCTCGCATAGGCATACTGCATATATAAGGAGGTATTCCCTTCAAAAGAGAGCATTTTATCCCAGTCAAAAATATAGTTAGACTCACGGTTAATAGCAAGATCTGCATACTTTACCGCACCTATACCGATGATTTTAGCAAGCTCTTCTATTTGTTCAGGGGCATACTCTTCTTTATTATTAATCGTCTCTTTTGCTTTACTTACAGCTTCATCAAGCAGATCAATCAATTTGACTGTACCACCATCACGGGTTTTAAAAGGTTTACCGCCTTTATCCATCATGGTACCAAAAGCGATGTGTTCAAGTTTTACATCTTCAGGCACAAACCCTGCCTCTTTTGCCACACGGAACACCTGCTTGAAGTGTCCTCCCTGTCGTGCATCTACCACATACGAAATACGTTTCGCACCAAGTATCTCAGCCCTATACCATAAAGCGGCAAGGTCAGTTGTTGCATACAAGTAACCACCATCGCCTTTTTGTACAATGACAGGTACTTCATCTCCATCCAAAAAGACACACTGCGCACCATTACTCTCTTGTAGTGCCCCTTTTGCATCTAAGGCTTCTACCACTTTAGGTAAATCCTCATTGTAAAAACTCTCTGCACGTACATCATCACGTGTAAGATTGACATTAAGTTTCTCATAGACTTCTTCACAATGTCCCAGTGAAATATCGATAAATTTTTGCCAAAGTGTCAAACAGTGTGCATCACCTGATTGTATCTTAACCACATATTCTCTGGCTTTATTGGCAAATGCTTCATTGGCATCAAATTCGCCTTTGGCATCTTTATAAAATTGTTCCAAATCTTTTAGACTGACCGCACCATCTTCATCTTTCATCTCAAGATAGGCAATGAGCATCCCAAACTGTGTACCCCAGTCACCAATATGATTTTGACGTATGACATCATCCCCTAAAAAGGTAAGTAAGTTGGCTAAAGTATCCCCAATAATCGTTGAACGTAAATGCCCCACATGCATCTGTTTTGCCATGTTAGGTCCAGAGTAGTCAACCACAACCTTGATAGGGTTTTCTCTTGTTGAGATACCTAATCTGTCATCTTCTAAGGCATCTTGACATTGTGAAGCAATCCACATCGGGTTTAGCCAAAGGTTAATAAAACCCGGTCCTGCTATCTCAGCTTTAGAAAGAACAGAGGTCAAGTCAAGATGTTCTACAATATTTTGTGCTATCTCTCTTGGATTTTTCCCAAGTTTTTTTGAAAGTGCCATCGCACCATTGAACTGATAGTCTCCAAATTCGGGTTTGGTTGCTTCGGAGACAGACATCGCGTCATGTTCTATGCCTGCTTTACTAAAAGCATCTTTGATAACGTCATTTATGTATGATTTTAATTTCATTGATTTTCCGTACGGATAGTGTAGAGGTTAAGAGGAGCAAGCCTCATAACACATGGGTAAGGAGAATTAAGCGTTTTCGCTTTTTTTCTCTTCAATTTTTGTTTCAACTTCGTCAGCAGCTTTGGATGCCACTTCTTTGACATCTTCTTCATCTTCTTTGATGGCTTTTTTAAAGTCTTTAATCCCTTTTCCCATACCTTTTGCAAGATCAGGAATCTTTTTTGCTCCAAAAAGTAATACAACGATTGCAAGTACAATCAATAACTCTGGCATACTTGGCATACCCATAGTTCATCCTTTTCTTATGCCAATAAAAGACATAATTTTAAAATTTTAATAATTATACTTAAAAATGTTTAACCTAGCCAAGTTTTGATAAATTTCACTTCATCATCCTTGCTTTGTTTCAATCTGGCAGCCTTAGCCACAATGACGAACTCACGTGCTGCTTTTTTAACTGTATCATTAATAATCGTAAAATCATACTCGCCTAGAGCTTCTATCTCACTTTTTGCATTTTCTATACGACCCACGATAACAGATTCATCATCAGTACATCTTGCCCTAAGTCTTTCTTCTAAAGCTTTGAGCGTAGGAGGCGTAATAAAAGCTGATGTTGTGATGTCATCCATTTTCGCACGTACAAGTCTATGTCCTTGTACATCGATATCAAAAATAACCAACTTCCCCTCTTCTAATGCTTCTCTTACAGGTTTCAGTGATGTGCCATAGTAATTACCATGTACCTGTGCATATTCTAAAAAATTGCCAGCTTTAATATCTTCTTCAAAACTCTCAACACTGACAAAATAATAGTCCACACCATGCTCTTCTCCTACTCTAGGAGCACGTGTTGTGGTAGAAATAGAAAAATAATACTCACCTATCTCATCTGCCGCAGCATTGATAATGGTACTTTTTCCTGCGCCACTAGGTCCTGAGAGTACTAAAATTGCACCCTTTTTCATTAGTGAGTATCCTCTAATGCAATACTTATTTCTATCTTTTTACCTTTAAGTAATTTTTTCATTTGCTTACGTTTAAGTGTAACGATAGCCACTTGTACAGCATCTTCTATCTGTTCACGTTCTTCTTCTGTAAAATCTAAAGATTTTTTCTTTTTATGCTTCTTCTTACTTTTTTTATTTTTTTTCACTTCCTCTTCTATATTATCATCAGAAAAAATATCTATTTCATCACTTGCGCTTAATTCATCTACAATCTCTTCCTCTCCAACAATTTCCAATCCTTCAGCTCTCAGTTGCTCTTTAATCACTTCAACTTTACGTGTTTCCAGTTCTTCTTCACTAAGTACTTCATTGGTGCCTGTTATTTCATCTTCCATCTCTAACAGCCCTTTGATTTTTTCCAACTCAGTCTCATCAAGTACTTGTGTCTTTGCTGTATCTATTACTTCTACTATCTCCTCTGATTCTGAAGACAAAGGAAAAATAGAAGATTTTTCTTTTTCTATCTCATCCTTTTCATTAGTATCTACTTCTATGCTTTCAAGTACTTCTATAATTTGTGAAGGTAAAAAAGGTTTTTTAATGGTCAAATCAAAATCATTTATCCCTACATCAGCATTCGACAGAAGAACTTTTATACCTGTTTGTAAAATGTCAGAGAAGTTCATCACCTCATCTTTATAAGAACCTTCATCTACAAATACAACATCATAACTAGCATGCCCAATAGTATCAAGTCCTTGAACCTCTTCAAGCACCCTATCTTCATCACGTGTACAAAGTGCTAACAAACGCGAAACAACAGGGTTGTCATTTATGAGTAAAATATTCATCTTTTTTCTCCCTCATTCTAGTGTTATGATTATAGTGTAAGTCTGGTTAGGGTTTGGTTTTTGAGGTATCATGAAATCTGGTTGTTTTATTTGCTGAAATATTATGACTTACATAGCCATCTCTTTAGTTTTATTCAATTTTTACATGCTTTAAATGAAACATACATATGGTATGCTGAATGAAAATGCGTGAAACAAGAATAAAGTAGTTTCTTTTTCTTAGTTATATTCAGATTTTATGTGATTTGATTGAGGTGTACATCAGATACATCGAAAGTGGTACACCCATCAGGATTCGAACCTGAGACCTTCGGTACCGCAAA
>CAZQOC010000060.1:0-8072 GCA_964594745.1 uncultured Sulfurovum sp. | reverse complement strand
CACGACGTTTAAAACGTTTTTCTACTTCACCACTTTCTACTTTGACGTTCTCTATTGCAGCAAGAATGATAACAAGATGGGAACATGAAGTAATCTGTACCTGATCCCAACATGCAGGGCGTAACGTTGCTTTCAAATCTTCATTGGTAATGACGAGGAACTTCCATCCCTCCATACCAAAAGAAGAAGGTGACTTGCGTCCTGCTTCTAAAATGTAGTGTATCTCATCATCGTTGATTTTTTTTGTCTCATCAAATATTTTACATGCGTGTCTAAAGTCCATGGCTTTTGTGAAATTATTTTGCATTTTGTTTCCTTTAGTTTTTGATATTGAACTTTATCACTTTATATGCTATTATGTCAAGAACTACCTAATAAGGTATATACATACCAAAAGGATACTAATGAAGATAAAATATGACGGAAAAGAGTATGCCTGCTCTTTCGGTTTTGCCCTTGATATGGTCTCTGGAAAGTGGAAAGGACTGATACTTTGGTACCTTAGAGATGAGACTTTACGTTATGGTGAAATTCGTAAAAAACTAGATGGTATCACACAAAAAATGCTCACACAAACACTTAGAGATTTGGAAAAACATCAACTTGTCAGCAGAAAAGTCTACCCAGTGGTTCCTCCAAAAGTAGAATACACCATCACTGAATATGGGTTAAAACTGATACCTATTTTTGAGAAAATGGTAGAATGGGGTAATGATGTTGGTGCACAAATTGGAGAAGTATATGAATGTGATGAGAATGTATCATCATAAACAAAATAAGGAGAAAAGCATGAAGATTTTAGTTTGGATAGCACTCAGTATGAGTTTGTTAATGGCAGAGAGCTTTACATTAAAAAGTAGTGACCTAGCTGGGCAGTTCACTAAAGCACAGGAGTTCAACGGGTTTGGGTGTAATGGACAGAATATCTCTCCAGAACTAAGTTGGAGTGGTGCACCCAAAGGTACAAAAAGTTTTGCCGTGACGATTTATGACCCCGATGCACCGACAGGAAGTGGATGGTGGCACTGGCAGATTGTGAATATCCCTGCGAAGGTTACAAGTATACAAACAGATGCTTCGGCAAAACACACCCTGCCAAAAGGTGCTTTGGAAATAGTGAATGATTATGGTACGCTGGGGTTTGGAGGTGCTTGTCCTCCTGTGGGCGATAAGGCACATACCTACATAGTGACAGTTTATGCTTTAGATGTAGAAACCTTGCCAGTAGAGGCTAAAACCAATGGACCAATTGTTGGGTATCAGATGAATGCCCATACACTTGCTAAGGCATCTTTGATAGCCTATTATGGAAGAGACTAAGGTATAGTTTCTTCTTCAATCCATTTGAAGTAATAACCATTTCCTCCATTACACTCGAACATAAGAATCTCGGGTACATCATAGGTATGTAATTCTAAAATTAGCATTTTTATTTTATCAAAAAGTGACACTTTTGTTTTAATCTCTAGGCGTATTTCTTCAGTCGTAATAATCTTTCCTTGCCATCTATAGGCACTCTGGATACTATGGGATTGTACACAGGCAACCAGTTTTTTCTCAAGTAATCTTTGTGTGATTAGTGTTGCATTTTCAAGCGTATCAGTTGTGACTGTGATCATGCAATAATCAGAGGCTGCCATCATCTATCCTTTTTAATAAGTCTTGTATACATTGTTCAATCATCATATAGACTTTTTTAATACCATCATCAAATTTTTCAAAAAAATAAGGATCTGGAACATCTCTGCTGCCATAGTTGGCAAATTCACCTAATAGATGTATATCTGTAAACCCCATTTTTTCTAAATTTTCTTTATTACTTCTGTCCATAGCTATGACATAATCAAATAATTCTTTATCACTCATTTTTACTTGACGTGCACGAAGCTGGGAAATATCTATGCCATTAAGCTTGGCTACACGTATAGAATCTTCACAAGGTAGTTCTCCTTCGTGCCACGAGCTTGTTCCCGATGAGAAAATAGTCAGTCCTAAATCTTGCTCTTTGTTGATAGCTTTTGCGATTCCTTCAGCAAGAGGACTTCGACAAATATTACCAAGACAAACAAATAAAATTCTTTTTTTAGACATAGTGAACCTTTGATAAATTATATACCTAATACTATTTCGTTACAATACATTAACAAAACTTTTTGGAGTATTAGATGAAAATAGTCTTTATTTTTCTATGTCTATTCTTTTCATTGCAAGCGAAAGATTATACGAAAGAGAAAGATGTTCAACTGTTTATCCGTACGCTTGTAAAAGAATATCATATGAATAAGCCTTATCTTGAAAAGCTATTTTCCAATGTGAAAGAATATAAAACCCCATTACGCATTTTTCGTCCAAGAGTAAAAAAGAAACGTACGACTAAAGAACAGGCTAGACTCAACAAACTCTACCCTAAACATGGTGCCTGGGATAGATATAGTAAATTAAAGATAAACCCTTCACGTGTGAAACAAGGAGTGGCTTTTATTCAAAAACATAAAACTACTTTTGATGCGGTAGAAAAGCAGTTTGGTGTTCCTAAAGAGTATATAGCAGCTATTATAGGCATAGAGACAGTGTATGGCAATAATGTAGGGAAATATCCAGTATTTGATAACTTGGTAACTTTAGCCTTTGAAAAAAATAGAAGAAACAAATTTTTTAAACATCAACTTAAACAATTTTTACGTCTATCCCAAACTGAAAAGTTTAACCCTAAAGGGGTCAAAGGATCCTATGCGGGTGCCATAGGTTTAGGACAATTTATGCCAAGTAATTATGCTGCCTATGGGGTTGATTTTAATGGTGATGGGCGCATCACACTACAAAAAGCAAGTGATGCTATAGCTTCTGTAGCAAATTATATAAAAAAGAATGGATGGAGAGTCGGTGAACCTGTAGCAACGAGAGTAAGTTATGAAGGCGATAGGTTTTATGGACTCAAAACAGGCTACAAGACAACCTATAATAGACGTGATTTAATCGCCATTACGCCAAAAAAGAAGTGGGATTATGATGGAAAAGTACGCCTTATAAAGCTTAATCGAAAGGCTTACGATGAACTTTGGTATGGAGCAAAAAACTTTTTTGTGATAACGCGTTATAACCATAGTGCTTATTATGCAATGTCAGTCCATCAGTTAGCCTGTAAAATAAAAGAGAAAATGAAAAATGATATGAATAAGGAAGTGAATGAAAATTAATGTCATTATTATCGATAAAAAAGGTAAAGACAATCTTTATTCGGGGTTGATTGAACATTATAAAAAAATTTCCAAACCTTTTGCAAAAGTAGAAGTCATTGAAGTGTTTGATAAAGAAATAAGCAAAGCACACGATATTTCAGCCCAGGCATCTCAAAAATCTTACACAAAAGCATTAGAAAAATTTATGCATTCAGGCATAAATATTGCATTACATCCATCTTCTAAAGAAGTGGATAGTCACGATTTCGCAAAATTGCTTAAGGATAGTGTAGAGGTAAATTTGTTTATTGGCGGTGCATACGGCTTTGAAAGCGATTTTTTGTCTAAATGTAATAATGCTATATCATTTGGTAAAATAACGCTTTCACATAAGCTTGTGAAAGTGGTATTGTTAGAACAGATTTTTAGAGGTCTGACTATCAACCATAACCACCCGTATCATAAATAGGAAGAATATATGTTAACAAAAGCAGAATTGGAAGAGTTTCAAAATAAGTTACTTGATAGAAAAGTACAAATAGAAAAAAATCTTACAGGTACATCGTTAGAATTAGATAGTATGAGAGAGTTGGAACTCAACGATGAAGGTGATTATGCAGCTGCATCTGCAGAAACTATAGTAGATAGTGCTATTTTAGTACAACAGCGTAAAGAATTAAACGAAATTGAACTTGCTTTAGATAAAATAAAACAAGGGACTTACGGTATATGTGAAATGTGTGAAGAGCCTATAGGAAAACCTCGCTTAGAAGTAAAAAACTTTGCACGTTTCTGTATCTCATGCCGTGAAATTAATGAAAAAGAACAAAAATAGTTTTCTTTTTGAATCCTTGTAAACTATCTTAAAAGGGATAAATGATGAAACTTGGTCTATATACTTTTGCTGCACTTGCACTTACTGCTATTATAGGAGCGGTGACTTATACGCTTAATCCAAATAACTATATTATTGAAGTAATGGGAATTAATCTTAATTTTCCTATTGCTGTATGGATTGTTTTGCCTATGATTGTACTTTTCTTGTTTACTGTGGGACATATGCTTTTTTATGGTCTTAGAAATTATTTTAAAATTAAAAAATGGCAAAGAGATACAGAAACTTTAGAAGACGCACTGTATTGGTCATTGGTAAATGAGCCTAAAGAACAAAAATATGCTATGGATGAAGTAGGCAGTTCTGCTGTATTGTTAAGTAAAGCTACATTATCTGTGTCAGATAATGTAGAAGGCTTGAGCCCAAGACTTTCACGTGTGGTAAATATTATTCAAAAAATTAAAAATGGTGAATATGTCGACCTTAAAGAAGAAAAGATGGCAAAAGTCTTTACTCCTGGTAACCCTATCTTGGTACAAAATAGACTCAATTGCTTAGAATCTGATGAAAAATTTGTAGAAGGTGTGATGCGATCAACTTCTAGTTATTCAGAGGTTGTGCAAAAAGAAGCTCTTGAGATATTTTCTCGAAAAGCAGATTTTGAAGCAGCACGTAAGTATACTAAAGTATTTGATGTAAAAAACTTTTTAGTCATGCTAAATAGGGTAACAAGTGAAGACAACCTAGGGTTAAATAAGGAAATTTTGACTACATTTATAGAAGATTTAAAACTTTCATGTGGTGATTTTATAAAAATTGCAGAAGTAACAAAAAAATATTTTAAACCAGATGAAAACTTGGCACTTTTTAATAAGTATCAAAAAAACAATGATAAAGCCCAAAATGCATATCTTTATTTACTTTTTGAATATGAACTTATCGATCAGGTAGGTACATTCCTTGAAGAGCAAGAAAAGAATGAATTTGTGAAGTTTAGAGCACTCTATCAACTTAAACGTGAAAATGCCAAATATAAATTAGAAGATATTATAGATATTCATTCTGTTTGTGCAGAAACCAAATTTTTATAAGATAGTATGTCTTCCTTAGATTTCTCTAACCCTCTTTATGCCTTAGCCCCTTTGGCGGGCTTTACGGATTTGCCTTTTCGTTCTGTTGTTAAAAAGTTTGGGGTTGACCTGACTGTCTCTGAGATGATAAGCTCTAATGCACTTATTCATAACTCTAAAAAAACCTACAAAATGCTTAAAAAAGCACCTATCGAAAACCCTTACTCCATACAGATAGCAGGATCTGACTTAGAGGTGATAAAGCGTGCAGTAGAGATTATAAATGCACGTGAGGATGTCACAGGTATAGACCTAAACTGTGGTTGTCCTGCACCTAAAGTTGTGAACAATTTGCAAGGCTCATCTTTGCTTACAGACCTACCTCAAATGGCAAAGGTGATAGAGACGATTAAAAAATACTCCAATAAAGAGTACACTTCAGTCAAGTTTCGTTTAGGGTTTAATGATAAAAATCATGTACAAATCGCTAAACTTTGTGAAGATGCAGGAGCAGACTATATTGCTGTACATGGACGTACAAGAGCAGGGCGTTATAAAGCACCTGTAGATTATGATGCTTTAGCACAGATAAAACAAAGTGTGAACATTCCTATGTTTGCCAATGGTGACATCGATACACCGTCAAAGGCAAAATGGGTACGCGAATACACAGGAGCAGATGGGATTATGATAGGGCGGGCTGCTGTAGGTAAACCATGGATATTCAAACAAATTAAAGAAGGTATGGATGAGCCTACACCCGAGCTAATAAAAGAGGTGGTGTTAGAACATTTTGATCAGATGATAAAGCACTATGACAAATATGGTGCCATCATTTTCAGAAAGAATCTTCATTCTTACTCAAAGGCTGGGTACCAAGGTGCCTCAGCATTTAGAAACGATGTCAATCGCATCGAAGACCCCAAAGAGATGAGAGAGGTAATCGAGGCTTTTTTTTCTCAAAACTTCATAGGTACCTTGACATAAGTCAAATGTATTGCTTTGCAAGACAACTTTTATTCTCTTATCTCAATTTATCTATATCTAATCTTTTTTTCTTTTACGCTCAACCATCAGTGCAAGTACAAAACTAGTAAGTACAAAGCCTAAGAAGAGAAAGAAACCTACTTCCAAATGTGTGGCATTGGTGGTGATGACATTCATCGGTGTGCTTTTGGCTTCAAGATGTTTCAATTCACTACTGACTACTCCATCAAGACCCAAGTATGCCATAAAGATAGAAACTACAAATACGTCTGCCATGGACCACTTTGTGGATTTTAATGCAAAGAAGCGTGTAATGGGGTTGTCCCCTATGATGCTTTTTGAATAGAAGTACATTGTTGTAGCAATAAGTTTAAGTGTAGGAAAGATAATACTGAACATGACAAGTAAGATACCTACAAATATCATTTTGACTTCATCGGAGTCTAGCAGGAGTCTAACTAAATCAGAAATACTTTTACTTTGAAAGAAAAGAATTTGATTTTCAAATACAATAGGATGGTCAAGTATTGTAAAATATAGTTTAGCAATTTTTGCTTCAATATCAAGCATAGGAAGTATTATCCCAGAGACAAGCAGTGTGACTGTGGTACCTGAAAGTAGAAAAAGACCTATAGCAGTTAATGAACCTTGAAAAATGATAAGGGGTATAATCACTGCAGCCACCAATAGCATGAGTATCATGGCACTATGCATACCTTTTTGTAGGGTATGCATTTTTGTATCTAGTACGGTGTTGCAAGTAGTTAGATTATCTGCATGGTACTTTTGGATAACTGCATCATATGCGCGCATATCGGTATGGCGTTGAAACCTTTCATTCATAAAGGCTTTGAGTTTTTCACGGATTACTTTTTTAGCTCTTTGTTGATTTGTTGGTTTTTCTGCTTCAGATATGACGGCATCAGTAAATTCTGGAACCCGCTTGCGTAAATCTTTGAAGTCTATGATAGAGTCAGTTATCATCTGTTTGGTTGAACCTAAAATACTATCTAGAAAACCACGTTTGCCTTTGTTTCGTTCTCTAACAACACGCTCTGCTTCTGAGACAAGCGTATCTATAATGGTTTCTATATAGCCTTTTATTTCATTACGGTTGCTTGTGTTGAGATCAAAATTTTCTATTTTTTTATCAATGATTTGTGTGATTTTATCTGTCCATACATCAGAGTTAAACATTCCAAACTCTACAGAGTGTAGGGTGGCATAGTCACTTTTATAGACTTTTGCTGCATCTCCCATCTGTATAAGATTGAAGGAAAGGTAGATAAGTACAAGCAGTAAAAGAGCAGCGATCACAGAAAAGATTTTTTTCATTATTTGCATAAAGAGTATACTCCCTTAATCCCAAGTTAGTATAGTATATCAAAATCTAAAGAATAATGCTATAATTTCAAGTTAATTTTTGGAGTAGTTAAAATGATTATAGAACTTATTCTTGTCGGTATCTTTATTGGTACAATGTCAGGCTTTTTTGGTATAGGTGGGGGAATGATACTTGTACCTATACTACTGGTACTCGGATTTGAGATTAAAGATGCGATAGGTATTTCCATTGTACAAATGGTATTTTCCTCTGTTTTTGGCTCATTCCTTAATCATAAAAAAGGCTCACTAATTGTAGGTGAAGGTATTTTTGTCGGTTTTGGTGGATTTATTGGTGGATATATAGGTGGGTATGTTACACACTTTATTTCAGATATTGTACTACAGTTTTTGTTTTTTGGACTTTTACTTTTTGCTTTGTTTAGACTTTTTTTCTCTCAAAATCATGAAGATGACTCACAAACAAAAACACTCTCTAAGGCTTTACTGTTTGTGATAGGGTTGCTGATAGGTATTTTTGCCATTACACTAGGTATTGGTGGATCAATTATACTTACTCCTTTATTGGTTGGGCTTTTGCATTACCACATAAAAAAGGCAGTTTCCGCAGGGCTTTTCTTTGTGGCATTTTCTTCAGTAGCAGGGATGATAAGTAGA
>CAZQOC010000059.1:0-8489 GCA_964594745.1 uncultured Sulfurovum sp. | reverse complement strand
AGGTGTAGCGTTTATGTTACCAATTGTGGCTGACACGGAATTTTAAACGCTCTCTATGAAAATGTAATTTAGTCAGTTGATTTTCATCCACCTCATCAAGTAACATAATCTCTTCAATAGTATTTATAAGATCTTGATAAGTTTGTGTTTTAAGCTCTATAAACTTTACATTCTGTTCTTTTTCAAGTTCAACTGAGGTCTGTTTATTCAGTAGCATCGCAGTGATCAAAATCGTAGCAATGGTACCAAGGACTATAAGTAAAATCTCTTGAGTAAATGGCGTCTTGTCTGTCATATGATATCCCAAACGGAGGAAAAAGTATCCTCCTACAAAGACAATACCACTAAGTATCATCAACACTACATTATTTTTAAACCACTTTTCCATGCTACTCCTTTATATATTATTTAACAGCGATACTCTTTGCTTTGCGTGACTCTTCTTTCTCCAGTGTCACATAAAGCCTGCCATCTTCATATTTTGCGTCCACTTTTGAACTGTCTATCCCTTCAGGGAGTACAAAACTTCGGCTAATCATACCAAAATTACTCTCACAAAGATAGTAATCATCTTTCTTTACTTCATTTTTCATTTTACGCACGGCTTTAATGGTCAATAGATTTTCTTCAACCTGAAGTTCTATATCTTCTTTTTTTACTCCAGGCAAATCAATCTCAATTTTAAACGTATCATTGCCTCTTTTAGCCAAGTTCGCAAAAGGAAGGTGGCTTGCCACATTGGCGAATGTATCTTTTGCCACTTCCAGACCATGTTCTATTTTTTCTTCTACACTTTGTCCAAGTTCTTTTGCTGTATTTACAAGTTCCATCTTAACCTCCTTATTTGATCTCAATTTTTTTAGGTTTTGATTCTTCAACTTTCAGTTTAGGGATGATGACTTCAAGTACACCATCGCTTGACTCTGCATGGATATTTTCCACATCTATTTTCTCTGGCAAAGTAAAGCTCCTGCTAAACTTACCATACACGGACTCTACCCTGTAGTAGTCATCTTCTTTGACTTCATCTTTATGTTTACGTTCTCCAGAAATAGTCAAAATATTATCTTCAGTCGTAATCTCAATATCCTCTTTTTTAATACCAGGAAGATCAAGTTCTACATGGTAAGCAAACTCACCTTCCCGTGTATTTACCATAGGTACAAAAGAGGAGACATTCTCCTCTGAAAGTGAATCAAGTTGATTTAAAATCTGATTCACTACACCTAATCCACGTCTTGCATTACTGTATGGGTTATATCTTGTTACTAACATCATTCACTCCTTTTACTTTTTTTCATTTGATGATTTTTCGGAAAATACTTTCTCTTTAAACTCTTTTAGGGATGCTTTTAATGTCTCAAAAAGTTTTTCCGCTTTATTTGGACCGTTAATCTCTTTTTTGACCGCCTCAATCTGATCTTCCATCATTTTATAGGTTGTTGTACTTTTACTTACATATCCTAAATCATGCGCTACTTTCAAACTCTCATTTGCTGCATCCAGATAAGCCAATGCTCTTTTTTTATCATCTTTTGCGATGACCGATGATGCTTCAATTAGATCTGTAGCTTTTAACAACGGAATAGATACAATTTCAGTCACTTTGGTAAAAGTACTTAATGCCGTCACCAATACATCATGTGCTTTATCAAGCTTATTATCATGTACATATTTTGCTGCCAGCTTTAAAGCATCCGGATACGTTGCCAATGGTAATGACACCACTGTAATATCAATTTCGCTTTGCAATGGTAACATGAGAGTTCTCGCTTCTTGTACTTTACCTTTTGCAATTAACGTCTCAATCAATGTAAGTGTTTTGTGAATATCCTCACTGTTACCTACAAACTCATTTGCAGTGACCATACTGTCAATAGGTAGAAGTGCAGGAGCATCTTTCGCTGCAAGAATCACTTCGAGCTTACCTAAAGCACTCTCAAGTTTTTTAGTTGCAAGTACTGCATCTTTTTTTTCTAATGCAACTAATGCATCATGCGTTTCTTTAAGTGAATCTATCGCCTCTTGTGTAAGTTTAGCTTTTTGTGCATTCGCATCCTTTTTTGCATTGGACAATACAATTTTGTTCACTTCTTGGACACTTGCATCTTTTGCTGCTGTCTCTTTCGCGTTTACTCCTGTCACAAGTAGTGATGCTACCAAAGTTGATAGAATGATTTTTTTCATAGTGACTCCTTCATATAAATTTTATTTAGTCTTTGTGACTAAATCTAGGAATATTGTATCAAGGAGTGAAAAACAGGTGATGCAACTTTAGTTGCATTTTTTAAAAAAGTTTTATTTTTTCCAAAAGTGCATTGGCATGATCGATTTGAAGCGTTTTATCTTTACCTTTAATCATGCCATCTTTTTTAAGCTTTTTGAGGTGACGTTCTACCACATGACGCACCGTACCGATGAGCTTGGCTATTTCAGTGTTAGAAAGTCCGTGAAGCAGATTATATTTCATAAGATTGGTGGGATCAAGATTTTGAAGTAACAGTTTAATCAGCCTCTCTTCGGTGCTATAGAGTGACATATCCGTCACCTGTTCTTCCATGTATCTCATCTGTTTGGCAAGATAAGGGAAAAACTTTTTATTAAATTCAGGATGATGTTCTATCAGGTATCGTACATTTTCTATGGGCATCTCAAAAGCAACCGTGTCTTCCATCGCTTCATACATGATATCATGTGCTTCGCCATCAAGCAGTGTAATTGTATCGAACATATCGCCTGCACGTAAAATGAAAATAGTCTGTTCTTTGCCATTATCCAAATTTAACTGATAACTTTTAATCTTACCCGTTTGTATCACATAAAAATAGTGTTCCAATTCATTGTTGGTAAAAAGCGTCTCACCTTTTTTAAAATGTACACGTTTAGTAAAGTGATTTATCTCTTTTGTAATCTCTTCATCAAGTAGTTCAAATGGCTGTATCGTAGTATTTGTCATAAGGCTATTCTACACTATCCCAACCAAAAGTATCAAATAATTTCATCCATGTTTCATCCATAGGTGCTGCTATTGTCGTCAGATGTTGTGTCACAGGGTGAATAAAATGTATTTTTTGTGCATGCAACAGCAAACGGTGACAACCAAACTGCTGGCGAAACAGTTTATTGTGCTCTCCTCGCCCATGTTTGGTATCTCCTATCATGTGGTGGTGTATATGTTTCATATGTCTTCTAAGCTGATGCTTTCGTCCTGTTTGTGGTTTGAGTCTTACTAAAGAATAACGCGCTACAGGGTAATGACTTACCGCATAAGGAAGCTCCACCGTTGCCACTCTTTCATACATCGTCTGGGCTTCCTGCTCCTCTTTGGTAATACCTCTCTCTTTCTCAGCTTTAGAGTCCAGCATCTGTTTTAGTGGATGCTCAATCAAGCCTTTTTCATTTACATATCCACGTACCACAGCAATATACTCTTTTTTCACCTCATTATCTCTAAACGCCTCACCCATGACCTGTGCGACCTCTTTACTCAGTGCAAAGAGCAACACTCCTGAAGTCGGCTTATCCAAACGGTGTACAGGATAGACATACTCCCCTATCTGGTCGCGTACCTCCTGCAACGCAAAACGTGTTTCATGTTTATCAATAGGAGACTTATACACCAATAAACCTGATGGTTTGTTAATGGCTACTAGGTAGTCATCCTGATAAAGTATCTCTAAAGGTTCACTCTGTGTATTATTCATAGCAGATTATATGATATAATTCTTCAATTACTAACAAAGGATACTTGTGGCTATCAACATCGTTGCACAAAACAAAAAAGCCAGACACGATTATGAGATACTTGAAAAGTTTGAAGCAGGCATCGTTCTGGCTGGTTCAGAAGTAAAAGCACTTCGTGCCAAACGTGCCAACCTTGCAGATGCATTTTGTCGTTTTATTCAGGGTGAGTTGCATATTATGAATGCACACATCGCTCATCTTGAAACTACCAACAGACACTATGTGCCCGACACAAGAACCCCTAGAAAACTTCTACTGCATAAAAAAGAGTTAGAAAAACTATATGTCAAAGTACACAAAGATAGTCTCACCATTGTACCACTCACGATTTACTTTAATGAGCGTAATCTCGCCAAAGTAAGCATCGCCATCGCCAAAGGTAAAAAACTTCATGACAAACGTGCAGACATGAAAGCAAAAACACTGGATAGAGAAGCAAAATCTGCTATGAAAAACAGGAGCTACGAATGAAATATTTAAGTGAACTACTCAAACCTTTTCAAAGTACTGTACTTGGAAGCATCGGAAAAAACGGCTATCCTTTTAGCTCGTATGCCCCTTTTTATTATGATGGGGAAGTGGTTTACATTTTTATCTCTGACATTGCCACACATGCTAAAAATATGCAAACTACCCCTAAAGCCTCTGCCTTTTTCATAGAAGATGAAAGTATCACAGAAAATATGTTTAGAAGAAAACGTATCTCTTTGCAGTGTGATGTACAAACCATCTCTAGAGAAGATAGTGTGTTTGAGAGTATTATGGAAGCTTTTATCGCGAAACAAGGCCAAACACTCACGATGCTCATGGGAATGCAAGATTTCAACCTTTACAAACTCACACCCATCTATGGGGAAGCGACCTTTGGTTTTGGCGAAGCATACCATGTTGGGGGAGAAAAGATGAATCAACTTGTCACACGTACAGGTGACAATGGGCACAAATAGACATTAGCGTTTTTTACGTTTAGCTAATAGCTTATCTCGTGGTGAAAGATATGTACATTTATCTTTTACTTTTTTCTCTTTACGTTTCTGCACTAAACGCTTGTGGCTATTTGGATTTAAAGCTCTATCTTCTTGTAAGCGTTTCCAAAGTGACACTTTTTCATAACCAATAAAACGATAAATACTTGTTTGTATCTTCTTTACCAACCACTTTAAAAACCGCTTGACTGGAATATGAAATATCTTTTCCATGTAGTATTCAAACCACTCAAACCATGCTACAAAGAAGCCATAAATCTTCTGAATACCTTTTGAAAGAAAAGGTATCTTTTCCATCCATGAAAGCAACCATGTAAAAATAACCACTTCAACAATGGGAGCTAACCATGAGTCCCAAAGGTAGTCTGTAAAAAAATAGACAACAGCCGTACTTGTTTTAAGAAAGAGAGCTAAAAGAAAACTCCATACCTTGGCAACAAATACCTTTACTGCCAACATACCACCCATAAATTTACCCACAAAACCAAGAGAACCCAAGAAGGCAAAAACGGTAATTATCTTTTTAATAAGTGGGAAGTTTTTAAAGTTCTCTTTCGCATGATTAGCGAGCCTTTTAAAGTCATCTGCAAGATGGTCTAAAAAGTGTTTTTTAACATTACCCATAACTACTTTTTCAACGACATAGCGCTTACCCAAGCCAGTAGCTGAAAGCAGTGCAATCTTTTTCATAAAAAGCGTAAAGATAAACTTCCCCTTTACCAAAAAAAAGGCTGCCAACATTTTAAAAAGATTTTTCTTGACAAACAGTACAATCCTGAGAAAAACAGCAAAAACGAATTCACGACTCTCTTCAAAAAACAAGACAATCACAATTAGCGTAAGAAAAAAAGAGAGTGTTGACCAGAAAATACGTTTATTCATCGCTTATTTTTTCAAGGTAGCTTTCATCGTTCTATAAAGATCTTTTACTTTTGCCATAAAAGGACTCTGCTTAGCAAAATATTTTTCTTTAAATGCGGTGGCACTCTTTTTAAGCTTCTCTTTTATATGCTTTAAACGCTCCATAGTCTGCAAATATATTTCACGTGACTTCAGCCATGAGATACCTGCCATCATCTTCTCATAGAGCCATTTAAACCATCTAAACTGCATGAGTTTATCTTCTGTCACTCTAAAGAGCCAAAAAGTAAATGCGGCAATGGGGATTTTGGAAAGATAGAGTGATAACCCCAATAACACCTGCCCACTCACAAATAAAATACCCGCATAAATACCAAATATCTCAACCGTTGCCAATAAGAGTACAAAAATCACAAGAATCACATAGGCATTGATATGCTGCAGTTTTGTTTCTATCTTTTGAAGTATCTTCAAAGAATGAATCGCCTCATAAATAGGCTTTGCAATCCCTTCCCAAATAAGTTCTTCAAAAATGATAAAGGTAATCACCAATAAAAGTTGTAGTAGTGAAATAAATTTGTTTTTAAGTGTTTCTAACATTGAAATATCCTAGATAAAGTTAGAGTATTATAGCGATTTTATTGAAAAGATAAAGTATGAAAATTATAGAAAAAAGATTATTTTGTTTGAGTTGTGCTTAGATTATTTGTAGGTTTGTGCAAAGGAGTATATGAAAATAGATTATTTCGTTTGAGTTTGCTTTAGCTTTGGAGGTTGTGTTAAAGGAGCTTACGTCCAGTAAGTGACTGAAACACTCCTTCAAAGATGAAGTAAAATCGAACGAAAGAACTATTTTCTACGGAGTTCTTTGATACGTGCTGCTTTACCTTTGAGCTCTCTAAGGTAGAACAACTTCGCACGTCTAACTCTACCTTTTCTAAGTACTTCAATACTTTCGATAGACTCAGAGTAAAGTGGGAAAATTCTTTCAACACCAACAGAGTTAGCACCCATTTTTCTTACCATAAAGGTACGTCCTGTACCTTGACCTTTGATGGCAATACAAAGACCTTCATAGTTTTGAACTCTCTCTTTGTTACCTTCTTTAATTCTAACAGCAACCTTTACTGTATCACCCGCTCTAAATTCAGGAACTGTTTTGCCTTCTAATTGTGCTTGCTCGAAGCTTTCGATGTATTTATTTCTCATCTGTTATACCTTTTTTGTATAAATCTGGGCGAAAATACTTTGTTTTGCACAAAGCAAGCCCTCTTTTTAAGTCCGTGATTTTACTATGATTTCCCTTTAAGAACTCTGAAACTACTTCATTTCCTTCATAATTCTTAGGTTTCGTAAAAGAAGGTGCTTCTAGCAATGATTCTTCAAAGCTCTCGACGCTTAAAGAGTCACTGTTACCAAGTACAGCATCTACATTACGACTAATAGCATCACACACCACCATACTCGCTAACTCTCCACCTGTCAAAATGAAGTCACCTATAGAAAAAAGTTCATCTGCCTGAGCTTCAATCACTCTTTCATCTATGCCTTCATAACGTCCTGAAACAAAAACCACATGCTCTTTTTTTGCTAAACGTTTTGCATCATTTTGAGTAAATCTTTTAGCGACTGGTGATAGAAAAATAATATGTGCATGAGGTGACTCTTCTTTTACTTTGGATAATGTATCCATAAGAGGTTGAGGCGTCATTAGCATACCTGCTCCACCACCTATCATGGGTGCATCCACACGGTTGTGTTTATCTGTAGTAAAATCCCGAGGATTATAAAAATCTATCACGATTTTATCGTCTTCTATCGCACGTTTTAAAATACTTTCAGAGAAATATCCTTTAACAAGGTTAGGAAAGAGAGTAACAAAGGAAAATTTCATTATGATGCCTCAAGTATATCTTTGGCATCTTTTGTATAAACAATTTTTGCTTCTATATCTACATTGTCTATATAGCGTTCTATATAGGGGAGTAAAAAACTTTTAGTCAATCCAGCTTCTATGAGATTAGCATCTGTTTTGATTGCCAAATAATCTGTATCTCCCATACGTTGAATATCTGCAATGACTCCAAGTATCTCATTTTCTTGCTTTACAGAACATCCGATAATGTCAAACCAAAAATATTCTCCCTCATTCAGGTCACAATTTTCTCTGGTCTGTTTTTCATCTGAAAAAATTTTCACATTGGTAAGTTTTTTTGCAGAATCTATGCTTTCATATCCTACAAAACGTATGGTTCCACGCTTTTCATTAAAATCAGCAATAGTTAAATCACCACGGTTACTTTTGTAGGTATGACCTACTTTAAATTGTTCTGGAAAATCTGTATGAAGATAGAACTTCAGGTCACCCCAAAGTCCAATAGTTCGCCCTATTTGAGCAATAAGTGCGTTGTCATTCGACATAGTTTACTCAGCTGGTTTGACATTGACACGGTAATTTTTACCGCCTTTTGCCTTGCATCCAGAGATAACTGTTTTAATAGAGTTAATCATTCTTCCCTCTTTTCCAATGAGTTTACCTATATCTTCACTGTTTGCAAAAAGGGTAATCTCATCAAAATTCTCATCAACCCCAACAATTTCTACAGAAATGTCTTCAGGATTGTTTACTAAAAGTTTAGCATATGAGACAAGGAAATCAGTAACCATTAAACTATTTTTTACCTGCTAATCTTTTAACTGTTGGGCTCATTTGTGCACCAACTGAAAGCCAGTAGTTCAATCTTTCTTCATCTAAAGTAAGGTCTTTATTTACAGATACTGGGTTGTAGTTACCAATAACTTCAATCCAACCACCATCTCTTCTTTTTCTGCTGTCTGTTACTACGATTCTGTAAAATGGTTTCTTTTTTCTACCCATTCTTGTCATTCTGATCATTG